>NZ_JASHCQ010000024.1:0-26172 GCF_047464035.1 Streptococcus mitis | reverse complement strand
TAACTGGATCCTTCTTACCTGGAGTTGTCAAGTCTGGAATGTTTTCAACATTTGTGACCTTGCCACCCTCTGGAATTTTAATTCCTTTGGTGTAATCCTCTGGCGTTAACGGAGTATTCGTTACTGGAGTTTCAATTTCCTTAACTGGCGTTACATTAACTGGAACATCTACAGCTATTGTTTTTCCATTTGGTAATTCTACAGTGACTTTAACTGGGTCTTTCTTACCTAGGGTTGTTAAGTCTGGAATGTTTTCTACATTCGTTACCTTACCGCCTTCTGGAATTGTAATTCCTTTTGTATAGTCTTCTGGTGTTAATGGTGTTTTCGTTACTGGTGTTTCAATTCCTTTCACTGGTGTAACGCTTACTGGAACATCAACTGTCGTTGTTTTTCCATTTGGTAATGTAACAGTTACCTTAACTGGATCTTTCTTACCTGGCGTTGTTAAATCTGGAATGTTTTCTACATTCGTTACCTTACCACCTTCTGGAACTTTAACATATTTAGCAATATCCTCTTTTGTTAAAGGTGTATTCGTTTCTGGCGTTTCAATTGGGGTTGGTTTAGCTTCTACCACCTTAATCGTTGCCGGAACTTCAACTAATACATTTCCATTTTTATCTTTTACAACAACCGTTACTGGTTTATCCCCAACAGTTGTTGTATCAAATGGTTCTGTTTGTCCTTCTGGAACTTTGTATTCAAATGTTGAACCTTCTGGATAATCACTTGGAGTAATACTATCTCTTGCTTGTGGTTTTTCAGTTGGATTTACAGGAATTAATTGTTCTTTACCTTCCACTACCTTAACCTTAGCAGGAACTTCTACCAGTTTATCTTCCCCATCTTTTGCTTCTACAATAACATCTTTTTCGCCGGGTGTTGTTGTATCTACTGAAGTTTTATATTTGAATGTTACTCCATCTGGATATTGTTCAGGATCAATACTCTTAGATGCATCTGGTTGTTTATTAGATTTATCAACCGGCACATATTGTGTCTTCGGTTCTACAACCATTACTTTTGCAGGAATTTTTGCAATAACTTTATCCCCAATCTTGGCTACTACTACAACATCTTTCTCTCCCGGTGTTGTTGTGTCTACTGGAGTTTCGTAAGTAAACTCTGTATCTTTAGGGAATGCTTTAGGGTCAATACTTCCTTCAACCGCTGGTTGTTTTTTATCCTTGTCTACTGGCACAAATTGTGGGTAGCTTTCTACAACACGTACAGTTGCAGGAACTTCTGCAATAGGATTTCCCTCTTTATCTTTTACAATGACATTGACTGGGTAATCACCAGGTGTTGTAGTATTCACTGGAGTTTTTGGATCATATTCAAATGTTGAACCTTCTGGGTATTCCGTTTTATCAATACTGTTTTCTGGATTTGGTTGTTTATTGTTTTCATCCACTGGAACAATTTGTGGAACTCCCTCTACAATAGTGACAGGGACTTTAACAACCGTTCTTTTTTCTTCTCCATCAACCGTATATTTCACAGTCACATTCACATCCGTATCATCTGATGTATCTGGATTATCTACATTCTCATCGATACTGACATTAGTAACATTTTCTGGAAGTTTCCCTTTGAAAGTACCGTCTGCAATAGATTCTTTCGCTTTAGCAAGAGCTTTTTCTTTTGCTTTTGCCTTATCGCTATCTTTAGCAACAATAATACCTTTTGGTGTTGGTTTTGGTAAAACTGTTACTTTAACTTTTACTGGTTCTGTTAAAGTTTCTCCATTTTGATCCGTATAAGTTACTGGAACAGTTACTTCTTTCACACCTGGTTTAGCTGTAATATCTTTTGCTAAATCTTTAGGTTCACCTTTCGTTCCCTTTTCCCCTGGAGTGACCGCATCCGTTATATCCTTAGCAGTTAATTCATCTCCTTCAAATACAACTTTAGAGGTTGGAGTTGAACCAACTACATTTACTGGAACCTCAACATTCACAGAAATATCATCGATGATTTGTCCAGTAGCCTTATCTCTATATTTAACTGTAACAGTAACTGGAGTTTGTTGCCCATTTTGATCTGTTTTCGGAGTAACAATCGCATCATCTGTTATAAATGGAGTTACCCCTTCAGGAACATTTGTTAGTCCAGAAATTGCTTTATTAACATTTTCGCGAATCGCATCGATTAATTTCTCATTTGATGTACCATTTAAGACTGTCACGCCTTTTGGTGCTGGTTTTGGAAGAACTTTAACAGTCACTTCAATCGGTTCATCCCGTTTAAATTGATTTGCCCCATAAGTAACCGTTACTGGAACTTTAATTTCCTGACCTGCTTTTCCATCAGTAGAAATACTACTTACATCAGGATTGGTAACTTTACCGTCCTTACCAGGTGTAACAGCTCCTCCTACTTTTTCTGCAGATGGCTTATCACCTTCTACTACATATACAGTTTTTGCAGTTGATACACGTGGTTGAACTTTAATGGTAAATTCTTGAGTGATGTTGTCATCAGTATCTTTCTTCGTATCAAATACTGGGTCTTTATCAAATGGATTGTTGACAATATCATATCCCATTGATTTCAATACATCGATATGAGTTTGTACATCACTTTCAGAAATGGTTTCACCTGATTTACCAGTTAAAGTCAATGCATGGTTGGTTAATTCAGTTTCTGTTTGAGTTTTTGGATCTACAGAAACGAATTTAACTTTTGCTTTTTGATCATCTTTGTCATAGGTAATCTTGATATTTGCTTTTGGATCCGTAATTTTTGGTGGTTTATAACCTTGTGCTGGATTTGCAGGATTTACCGGTTCTAATGGTGTTCCATTGCCATCTTTTGGAGTATATCCATCTTTATGAGGAATGATTTGTGTAATTTCACCAGTCTTGGTTGGATCATTTGGATCGTTAGGGAATGGAATTGGTTCTCCATCCTTACCAGTGGTTGGATCAACAGGAATCCAGCTTCCAATCTTCGTATAAGTAACTTTATCCGTTTCATCAGGGATTACTTTTGTATCTTTTGCAGGAGTTGTTGCTCCTTTTGCTGGAATTTCTTTCTTATCAGCAATGTACCCTGTTAATGTTTTAACTTCTACTTTATCCCATGTTTTATTTGGACTTTCCCAATCTGTATAAGTTACTTTTTTAGTAACAAGATTAACGGTCGCCTTTCTTGTAAATGGTACCGTTTGAACAGTATCATCCTTAGCTTTTTCCTCTGTAGCTGTATCAGATTCTTTCTTCACATATGAAATCACACGTTTTGCAGTTGTGTTCAAATCAGACTCTGCTAATCCCTCTGGCCATTTCAAATCTGGATTTTCACCATTTGGATCTACTGGACTATCTTTTTCATGTGGTGTTGATGAAGGAACTTCAATGATTCTAGGTTTCAAAGTGATTTCAAATGTTTGAGATGGTTTAGAAACTCCTGCTTCCACATCCTCTTGGTCATCAAAATTAGGATGTGTCCCATTTACATTATAAGTATCACTTTCTATTTCATAACCTTTTCCTTTAAGTTCTTTAATTTTATTTTTAATTTCATCACTATCTGGTAAGGTTGATCCAGTTTCTCCAGATAATTCTATAGTAGTTGAAACTTTACCATCCGTTGTTTTAATAACAACATTTGCTTTTTGACTTTTAACTACGTATTTATAAATAACTTCTATAGGATTTTCTGATAATACTCCATTTGAATTATTTGGTAAATCAGTTTTAACTAATTTGTAAACAACACCATTTTCACTAAATTCTTCTTCAGGTGTAACCGAATAATTATTCCCAACAATATTTTCTAATTTTGCTGTACCATCTTTTAAAACATTTTCTTTAAGAACAGAAGTAGGTTCATTAGCTTTTACATATTTTACAGTAACTTTTCCGTATTTTGCTTCATCATAGGCTGCTACAATATTGGAAACCGCATCATAAACTGTACCGCTAGTTGATGTTCTCTTATAAGGACTATTTTTTAAATACTCTTTAAATACATAGTATTTATTATCTGAACCTTTTATAATATACGGAGCAGTAGCTTTTGTAGTTTTAACATTGCCATTTTGAATTTCTTCTTTTTTCGTCGTATTATTAGTTTCTGTTGCAACATTAGCTTCTGTAAAATCTTTGGCTGGAGTTGCAGTAGTAAATTTATCAACTTCGGCAGTACCATCTTTTACAATTGATTTTGCTTTTAAAATTGGGCGATTATTTGCAGCATTAATATACCGCATTGCAACATTTCCTAACTCTAAATATTCTTTTAACCAATTTCCAGATGTATCAAATTCATTTTTCTTAGGATATTTCCAGTCAAAAGTAATGTTTGGAGTAAACTGTCCATTTAAATTTCCTTCTTGTCCATCTTTTGAAACAGTAATCTCTTCTTCAGTTGGCCCAAAAGTTTTAGTACTCTTATTGTATAAGTTCAAAGTATTTTTAACGGGTTCTCTTGATACGCCTAAAGCACCCCAGTCTACTCTATATAATATTCCTTTACTCGCCTTCCCTTTGACAATTTTTACTGTTACTTCATCTTCTGTTAAATTAATTACCTGAAAAAATACATCTCCTCGAGGCTCTTTTAGAATCACTCCGTTTTCATTTACTTTTGAATTGGCAGTAGTAGTATTATTTTGTAGATTTGCTTTAACAACGTTAAAGTTACCTATTTTTGAAAATTTATTTAAATCTTTATTTTTCAGTTTAATTTTGAATGTAGTTCCTGCTTCATACTCATACTTATTCGTTCTAAATTGTAATTCCTCAGTATGTGACAGTAATTCACCATTATCGCTTATATCCATTTCTCCCGTAGTAGATATTCTTGAGGGGGCAGTTTGATTGTCATCTGTTTCTATATTAGTTTTATTCATAATATATTTTTTTTCAACAACCGGTTGATTATTAACAAGAATCCTGCTTGTTACTTCTTTGTCTTCACTAATTTGTGGATAACGTAAACTGTAATTATTAATAGAACCTTTGACCGATACATCATTCAAGCTTTCAATTGCTGAAGTAAATTCATAGATAAAGCGTGTTTTAGTCCCTCTATTTTGTATATGTCCTGCTTCTTTTTCTTCTAAAGATACAGAGTCATCACGTTGAGCCCAGAATGGAGTTTTATTCTGTGTTCCATTTTTACCATATGTTTGAGTATACAATTCTTCTGATTTTACTAAATTTGCAAATGTTTTTCCGTCTTTAGTTAAAGTTTTAGGTAAACTATCCCCATTCCCTAATTCTTCAAATGTAATACTAAATTGATCACCTCGTTTATAAGCTCCATCCTTGAATTTTAAGTTATAACTAATATTATTAACTCCACTAAAACTTCCCATTCTTGGTTCAGTCGAAATTGAACCATTTGCAATAATTTTCCCACCATCAATTGATACATCATTATTTGATTGAGTTTCAGGAGCTCTTAGACCACTTTCTCCTTTACCTGGAATCTCTTTTCCATTTCGTGGATCTTGGTTTTTATTTACTTTTTCTTCTTCAGTTGTTTCTGATTTGATACTGTTTAGAATGCTAAGGCCACTTGAAAGTTGTTTAGCAAGTGCATCTACTTTAGCCTGTGTTTTTGCACCATCGTTCAAAAGTTCTTTTGCTTTATGAACCAAATTTTTAGCATCATCAATGACTGATTTTGTTTTCTTTCCTTCAGTTAATTGACTCAATCTACTTTCAGCTTTAGCAACTAAATCTTCTAACGATGCAGTATTAATAGTTACTTTTTCTGTCACTACATTTGGAGTTTCAACTGCACTTGCTTGTGTGTCAGTATCAGACTCTTTTAGAGAAGTATTATTTTGTCCATCGGGCTCTTTAGCAGTAGCAGATGCTTGTCCAGTAACTTCCTTAGAAGGTTCCGAGGACTTATCATTTAGATTTTGAGAATTTTGAACTTCTGTAGGTTCTGAATTAATTACTGGTTCAGCCGCTTGAACGCTTCCTCCACCAAGGAAAAACAATCCAGTAGCTACAGCCACACTAGCTGCACCAAAACTGACCTTACGAATACTGAAACGTGTGAATTTCTCCACCTGAGATTGACGAACATGTCGTCCTTTAGAATTAAACATAAATAGATTCCTCCAACATAACATGAATTGTTAATATATGATACTTTGATGTAAAAAATAACTTTAAACCACAAATAAATATAGTAATATGTCATCTTTCCATTTAATATATTATCGAACAATAATCAATCTGTCAAGCGATATCTAACTCTTATATTATAAATAAAAAGAAGAAACCGTCATTTAGATTCCTTCTTTCACTTCTTTTGTTGCCACATCTTCTCCAAACCATTTTTGGCTGATTTCCTGGAACTTTCCTTCTTGGTATAGTTCAATAAAGGCTTGGTTTAAAGCTTGTAGTAATCTTTTGTCAGCAGGTCTAACTCCGACCGCAAAGGATTCACTTTCAAATCCTGCTGAAAAGACATTGTAGTCATTTAATATACCCTCAGACTGGAGATAGTAATTAGCATAGACTCGGTCAATCAACAAAGCATCAATCCGATCATTTTTCAAATCAATCAAAGCCTCATTAAAACTCTGGTATTGATTGGCCTTCTGGTCTTTGACACGATTTTTCAATAAATCTGACTGGGCTTCAAAATCTAAATAACCAGAGGAACCGGCTTGGGCTCCCAAGGTCTTATCCTTCATCTCCTCTACTGAACGAATCTGCTGGCTTTTCTTAGCAACCAGAACCTGCTGATTTTCCATATATGGAATGCTAAAGGCAACCTTCTCTCGACGTTCATCAGTCGCAGAATAGCCATTCCAAATGGCGTCTATGGTTCCATTTTGCAGTTCCGTCTCCTTCATATCCCAGTCGATTGGCTGAAATTGAATCTTAAAGCCTAATTTTTCAGAGACTGCTTGTGCCAAATCAATATCAAAGCCTGTATATTGACCATTCTTTTCTTCAAAACCCATGGGAACAAAGGTATTGTCAAAACCAATAGTAATGGTCCCCTGATCTTGATACTTATCCCAGTTATCCTGCTTTGGATCACTAGACTTCTGAGTACAGGCCGTTAAAAAGAGAGTCAGGAGCGCAACCAATACTAAAGCAATTTTCTTATTAGTCATCGGCACCTCCTACTTGGGCTCAACCTTGAGAATCTGATCTGCGATGTTTTCAGCAAACTGTAAATCGTGGGTAACCACAATCTGAGTCATCCCTAATTCTCTATTTTGCAAGATTAGTTTTTCCACTTCCAAGCGCAATTCTGGATCCAGAGCAGAAGTTGGTTCATCGTAGCCAATGATTTCTGGGTCAATCATCATTGCACGCGCCAAGGCCACCCGCTGCTTTTGTCCACCTGATAGTGAAAAGGGATAGGCATTTGCATGTCCTGCCAGTCCCAACTGTTCCAGGAGCCCACGCGCCTTCTTCTCAGCCTCTTCCTGCTTCATTCCCATTGTTTTCACAGGAGATAAGGTCAAATTATCTAGAACTGATAAATGAGGAAACAGTTGAAAATCTTGGAATACAAATCCCAGTAAATTCCGCTTCTCTAGTTCATCCAGTTCTAAAGATTCTCCATTATAAAAGATTTGCCCTGAATCAATGGTTTCAAGACCCGCAAGCATACGTAAGAGGGTTGTCTTACCTCCACCAGAAGGCCCAACGATAGCTAGGATTTGCTTTTCAGGAATTTTTAGACTGAAATTGGATAAAATTTGCTTTTCACCAAAGACTTTATTGATATTTCGTAATTCTAACATGGCAGCCTCCTATCTATAGTAACTGTACTTCTTCTCAACTTTTTTGGCAAGAATGGTCACAATCCCAATCAAAATCAAGTAAATGGCTCCTGCTAAGAACATTGGAACCAGACTAGCATCACGGTTTGCAGCTGTTCGACTCGCCAAGATAAGGTCTGAAATACCTAGAGCATAGACCAGAGAAGTATCCTTGACCAAACTCATGACTTCGTTAAATACGCTAGGAAGAACAATCTTGGTCACTTGGGGCAAGATAATATAGCGTACTGTGTCAAAAGGACTGAATTTCAAGACCTTAGCAGCCTCATATTGACCGTTAGGAATGGTATCAATCCCTCCACGGAAGATTTCAGCAAAGTAAGCCGCATAATTCAACACAAAGGCAATGATAGCCGCAGGAAGACGGTCCAAACGAATCCCAATAGTTGGCAGCACATAATAGATAAAGATTAATTGCAAGAGCAAGGGTGTGCCTCGCATAATCCAGATATAAATGTTGATCAGATAATGGAGGATCTTCCAATGGACTTGCAAGGCAAAGGCAATCAAAACGCCCAAGGGAATAGAAAAAATCAAGACCAGTGCAAATACCTGCAAAGTCATGCTTGCACCTCTCAATAAACTCGGTAATATCTCAAACAAATAAGACATACTGCACCTCCTAAAAATAATTGTTCCTATTATAGCATAAATAAACAAAATAACCAAGAATTTTTGTAAAAAAATTCTCTTTTAAAAAGAAAAACTATACCTATCAAAAATGATAAGATACAGTTTTAAAAATATATTCTTACAATCTCTCAAATAGTTCTTGCATTTGAACATCGTCTGGAACCAGTTTTAAGTAAGCTTGTGCATTGACTTTTGCTTCCTCAAAGTAGCCCAATTCACGTAAGAGATAGATATAGTGTTCTAGAAATTCGGGATTGTCCTTCAAATCTCCTGCCAACTCTTGGTAATGTTCATAGGCAGAATCCAAATCGTCCAATTCTTGATAAGAACGAGCAATCATCCACTTGGTCAAAAGGTTTTCTGGCTCCTCGCTCTGCAAGTCTAGAATATCCTCATAACGCTCCTGCTCCAGATAAATAGTTGCTAAACGAAGCAAGATTTCTTCTGTATCCTCAGCGTCTTCTTTTGCAGTAAGGAGGTAGTTTTCTGCTCCGCTAGCATCATGTAATTCATAAGATAATTGTGAAGCAGCTAGCAAAAGGCGAGTTTCAAAAGGATTTTTCTCTAAGCCTTGCTTAGCAATACGCAGGGCTTCTGCAACTTGATGTTCCTTATGTAAGGCCTGACTGTAACCATACTCATAGCCTTCAAAGTCAGGAGAAATGGTATCAAGCTGCTTAAAGTAGAGGACAGCTTTTTGATATTCTTCTTGATCAAAGTAAAGACTGGCCAACTCAAAAGCTGTTAGGTCATCGTATTCTAACTCCAGGGCTTTTTCTAAAAACTCTGTAGCTGTTTCAAATTTCCCCAACTGGGCATAGGCAAAGCCAATCCGTTGATAGGTAGAAATACCCGTTTGCTCATAAATAGTACGATTATCTAACTGAGCATAGCCTTGAATAGCCTCTTGGTAATTTTCCAACTCACTATCCAACTCTGCCAAGCCCAATATCAAGAGAGGATCCTCTGAATAACTCAATGCCTCCAGCAATTTTTCACGCGCTACATCTGTCAAACCTTCCATCTGGTAAAGGTCTGCCTTAAGAGCCAAAGCTGAAACATACCAGTCACTGTCAGTTTGTATTTCCTCTAGATAGGCAAAGGCTTCTTCGATTTGACCATCTTCGCTAGCAATAGCTGCCAGATTAAGATTTACCTCTGGAAAGTCCTCTACGATTTTCAGGTAAATGTCCTTAGCCTGAGGATAAAAACCAATCCCTTCAAGATAAGTAGCTAACTCATACAGAAGGTCACTTGGATCATTTTCTAAAGCTTTAGCGAAATAATGCTCAGCCTTGGTTAAATCTTGCTCTTCCAAAGCCTGTAACATCTGTTGACTATTGTTCACTCTTGATTTCCTCTCCCTCTAGTTCATATAGACCACTGACTACCTTATACCATTCAAAAATCGCTGAAATGACAACTTTAGCAGAGGCATAAACTGGAATACCGAGTAAAACTCCCCAAATACCAAACATAGATCCTGAAGTTAACAAAACAAAGAGAACATTAATGGGATGGATGTTTAATTGACTTCCCAAAATCAATGGAGAGACAAAACGGCCTTCAATAGTTTGTTCTACTATAAAGACAATCACTACTTTTAAAAGCATGACTGGCCCAGCAATCAAGCCCAATACTAGGGCAGGAAGCATGGCTAAGAAGCTACCCAAATAAGGAACCAAATTTAAAATACCAGCAGTAACCCCCAACGTAACTGCATAGCGTAGACC
This sequence comes from Streptococcus mitis, assembly GCF_047464035.1. Taxonomy (GTDB): domain Bacteria; phylum Bacillota; class Bacilli; order Lactobacillales; family Streptococcaceae; genus Streptococcus; species Streptococcus mitis_DX. The sequence continues at coordinate 16,029 of NZ_JASHCQ010000024.1, read as the reverse complement.
AATAATCTTGAAGAAAATCATAAACATTACCGCTACAATAATCGCCACTGTCACTTGCCCTCGAACATAGTTGGACAACTGTTGATTCACATCTGATAAAACCTGTCCAACAGGTTCTTTCAATTTCGTTGGCATGAATTGGGTCAAATAGTGACGTAGGCCTTTTCCATCACGTAAGAGATAAAAGAGCATGAAAGGAACGATAATCAAGGCAACAATCACTTGAGATGCCCCGCTAATAAAGGCGCTCACCCAGTTGACTGCCTGAGAAGAAACCTTGCTCGCCCAAACTGTAGCCTGACTAGAGAAGTTTGTTAAAACTTGCTCTAACTGAGGTCTAAAATCATCTGGCAAACGCTTGGTTACCAAATCATTAATAACTCTGTCCGCATCTTCGAGATAGACTGGTACATTTCTTGCAAAGGTTAAGACCTGACGCTGCAGATTTGGAATAGCTACTGCCAAGCCCCAAATGATAAAGAGGGCAATGATGACAAAGACAGTACTGATTGCGATAACACGATTGATTTTGTGTTTCTCCATCCAATCAACAATAGGATTTAATAAATAATATAGCAAACCAGATAGAATAACTGGCAACATCACAACTGCCAAAAAATCTAAAACAGGTGAAAATAGAAAACTAATCTTACTTAAAATAAAAAGATTTAATCCCAATAATAAGGTTACCAAAAATACCGTAATTGCCTTGTTATCCAAAAACCACTTGAAAAACCAAGATAGGCTAAAATGTTTCTCTTTTTGCTCCATAAATACTTCCTTTCTATTGTTCTCTCATTATACCATTTTTGAATCAAAATAACTCTTTTTTAAAGTGCTTACATGGAGACAACGACATAAAAAATCTCCTCAAAAGAGGAGATTCGATTAGTCTTGAATATGACGGTCTAAGTTCTTCTGATAATCAGCATTGGATTTGGCTTTTTCATCAGCAAATTTCTTGCGGAACTCATCCATTTCTTTAGTAGTGACAATCTTATCTTGGATTTTCAGATACTTGTAGCTATTTTCACTAGTCTTGTCACCTACCCAGCCACCGGCACCACTGCCAGGAACCATTTTCGTCACTAGCATTTGAGCACCATCAGAGTATACTGGAATAACAAGTGCACTATCTGACAACCAAGCTTGAGCCTTAGAATATTTGGAATAACGTTTTTGAAGGTCTGTTTTCTCACTATTTGCATCATCAATCAGTTCTTTGTATTTATCCAATCCAACTGTTTTAATAACTGGATTGTCTGTTCCTGGTGCCACACCAAGAGCACTTAGGAGACTTGGACCTGAAGTTGGATCAAATACATCTAGATAAGTCGATGGATCTGCAAAGTCTGGAGTCCAACCACTGACTGCATTAATATCCCAGTCAGTATTTGCATTGGAAGTAGCTAGAGTAGTCATACTTCCCAATTCGTCATCAGAAACTTGTTGAATATCAACAACTACATTGTCAGAGCCTAAGGCTTCCTCAATGGATTGTTTATAAGACTGAACCTGACGAATAAAATCTGGATTTGATGAAGAAATTGGCAAATCTAAATGAATTGGGAACTGTACTCCATCAGCTTGAAGGGTTTTCTTAGCAGCTTCAAATTTAGCCTTAGCCTTGTCTACATTATGAAGTGAATCTTGGGCATCATCAAGACTGACATCTTTCCAGACATTATCCAATTTATCCAATTCTGTCTTAGTAACTTGACCAAATGTTTGATCTCCTACTTGAACAAATGTTGGAGGAGTGAAACTTGTCCGTAACTTACGAGGTCCTACTTCATCACCAAATACTTGAGAGATCCCTGCTTTGCGATCTACCGCAAAAGCCAAGGCTTGACGGAAATCTTTGTTTAACAAGGCTTTCTTAGTAGAAGTTTTTTCTGCATCACTTGTTTTAGCAGTGTGATTGTAATTTACACGGTCGATATTGGTTGAGATATAAAAAACTCCTCCACGCTGTTGACCATACACAATATTATCCTTGTATTTTTCTTTTAGACGTTCATAGTTAGCAGAGTTTTTAAAGAGTGGTGCAGCTGGATAGTGTCCCTCATCAAAACCGCGTCCTAGAGAGTCTGCATCTTGACCATCAAAGAAGGATAACTTGATATCATCAATAAAGACATTTTGTTTATCCCAGTAGTTTTGATTTTTGGTCATTTCGATAGAAGACTTAGATGTAAGACCTTTGAGGAGATAAGGCCCATTATATAGAATGCTCGTTACATCCGTTGGTTTACCAAAGTCATCTCCTTTAGAAGCTAAAAAGTCTTCATTAACTGGTGCAAGGACTCCCATTGTTGTTTTTGAATTCCAGAAAGATTCTGGATGGTTCAAAGTATAGACTACAGTATAATCGTCAGTTGCTTTTACCCCAACACTAGAAAAATCTGTTGTTTTCCCATTTACATAGTCATCCAATCCTTTGATAGAATCCTGTACGAGATAAAGAGCCTGTGATTTCTTATCTGCTGCGTGTTTCAGACCAGTCACAAAGTCTTGAGCCTTGACTTCACCATACTCTTCCCCCTCATTGGTATACCATTTGATACCCTGACGGATTTTATAAGTATAGGTCAAACCATCTTTGGAAACAGTCCAATCTTCTGCAACTGATGGAACAAGATTCCCATATTGGTCATTTTCAAGCAAACCGTCAATAACGTTACCTGTGACCTGTTTAGTGCTGACATTTCCAGAAACTGTATAATCCAGAGTAGAAGGATCTGATGAAAATACATAGGCATAAGTAACTGGTTTATTTGCTTCTTTATTAGCATTACCAGATGAACACGCTGCTAGGACAGCTGCCGAAAGTACAGCAACTCCTGCTGCTAGGAAAACACGTTTTTTCATAAACAAACTCCTTTGCAATTTGTATAAGATTATTATAGCACTTTTCAAAAGGAAATCAATACAAAATCAAGTTTGACTTAATATTTTATTATATTTATATCTATGTTATAGAATTCCTCCAACTACATTTTTTGTGATATAATAGTCATATCTTTATAAAGAGGTATAGTCATGAAAGAAACTGTTTATTTTGGAACTTATACACGTCGTACTTCCCAAGGGATTTACAAAGCAGACTTTGATACAGAAACTGGTCAGCTTTCAAATCTAGAACTTTTTGCAGCTGAGCCAAGTCCAACCTACCTTGCCTTTGACCAGCACCAACATTTATACACTGTTGGTAGTCAAGACGACAAGGGAGGAATTGCAGCCTATCAAACTGACGGGACTTTATTAAATCATGTCGTTGAAGAAGGAGCTCCTCACTGTTATGTTGCCGTTGATGAAGAGCGTGATTTGGTTTACGCGGCAAACTACCACAAGGGACAGGTCCTTGTTTATAAACGTCAGGAAGATGGTTGTCTTCTACTTAGTGATGTTGATCAACACAGTGGCCAAGGTCCACATGAAAATCAAGCTTCTCCACATGTTCACTATACAGATTTAACACCTGACCACTATCTAGTGACCTGCGACTTGGGTACTGACCAAGTAATTACTTACGATCTTGATTCAGAAGGAAAATTATCTAAGCTCTATACCTATCATAGCCAGCCAGGAGCAGGCTCACGCCATATTATTTTCCATAACCATTATAAAATTGCTTATCTCATTTGTGAACTCAATAGCACTATCGAAGTTCTAATCTACGATGGTGTTGGCGAATTTGAACGCATGCAAGTCATTTCAACTCTACCAGACGGTTATGAAGGCTTTAATGGTACTGCTGCTATTCGTCTCTCTAAAGATGGTAAATACCTCTACGCCTCTAACCGTGGTCATGATTCTATCGCAGTATATACAATTCTTGCGGACGGTAGCTTAGAGTTGTTAGAAATCGTTCCGACACATGGTCAGACTCCACGTGATTTTGATTTGACACCGGATCAAGAATTTGTCATTGCTGTCCATCAGGACTCTGACAATGCAACTGTCTTTAAACGCAATTCTGAAACTGGACGTCTAGCAGAACTTTCTAATGACTTCCATATACCAGAAGCCGTCTGCATCAGATTTGCCCCTTAAGAAAACATAAAAAATGAACTTGGTAACTCAAGTTCATTTTTTTCTTATAGTCTATTTCCGACATTAATACGGTTAATGGCACGTTGCAAAGCAATCTTAGCACGACGTTCTTGGTCAATCAAGTGTTTGTCTTGTGCTTCTTCAATTTCATGCTCTGCTCGAAGTTTGGCACGTTCTGCACGACTAACGTCGATATCACGAGCACGTTCTGCAGAGTCAGCAACAATTGTGATAACGCCATTAGCAACTTCGATAACGCCTCCGTTCACTGCAATCCAGTTCACGTGATTTTCATCATCTACACGTTTAACCTTAACCTCATCAACTGCTAAAACTGCAATCATATTTTCATGTCGTGGCAAGATTCCCATCTCACCATCCAGAGTTCGAACTGATACAAAGCTGGCATGGTGATCATAGACGAGACCATCTGGTGTCACGATCTGGACAGTTAACTGAGCCATAGATCACCTCTTAAAATCCCATTTTTTCAGCTTTTGCAATCACATCTTCGATAGAACCTACACCACGGAAGGCATCTTCTGGCAAGTGGTCGTGTTTACCATCAAGGATTTCCTTAAAGCCACGAACAGTTTCAGCAACTGGAACATAAGAACCTGGTTGACCAGTAAATTGTTCCGCAACGTTGAAGTTTTGTGACAAGAAGAACTGGATACGACGAGCACGAGCAACCAAGGTCTTTTCTTCATCAGAAAGCTCATCCATACCAAGGATAGCAATAATATCTTGCAATTCATGGTAACGTTGAAGAACACGTTTTACTTCAGCAGCAACTGCATAGTGCTCTTCTCCAACAATTTCAGGTGCCAAGGCACGTGAGCTTGAAGCAAGTGGGTCAACGGCTGGGTAGATACCCAATTGTACCAACTTACGTTCCAAGTTAGTTGTTGAGTCCAAGTGAGCGAAGGCTGTTGCTGGCGCTGGGTCAGTATAGTCATCCGCTGGCACATAGATAGCCTGGATAGAGGTTACAGAACCCTTTTTAGTTGATGTAATACGCTCTTGCAATTGACCCATTTCCGTAGCAAGTGTTGGTTGGTAACCAACGGCTGATGGCATACGACCCAAAAGGGCAGATACTTCTGAACCAGCCTGAGTGAAACGGAAGATATTATCGATAAAGAGAAGCACGTCTTGGCCTTCTACATCACGGAAGTATTCAGCAATTGTCAAACCAGTAAGGGCAACACGCATACGTGCTCCTGGTGGCTCATTCATCTGACCAAATACCATGGCTGTCTTCTCGATAACGCCTGATTCTTTCATTTCCCAGTAAAGGTCATTCCCCTCACGAGTACGTTCCCCAACACCGGTAAATACTGAAATACCACCGTGTTCTTGGGCAATGTTGTGAATCAATTCTTGAATCAAGACAGTTTTACCAACTCCGGCACCACCGAAAAGTCCAACCTTACCACCTTTAAGGTAAGGGGCAAGAAGGTCGATAACCTTAATCCCTGTTTCAAGGATTTCAGAAGAGGTAGACAACTCATCAAAAGTTGGAGCTTTTTTATGAATTGGCTGACGCTCTGCATCTTCTGTAAAAGGAGCTTCCAAGTCAATGGTATCTCCCAAAACATTGAAGACACGTCCCAAAGTTTCTTTACCTACTGGTACAGAGATTGGACGACCTGTGTCCAATACTTCCATTCCACGAGTCAAACCATCTGTTGATTCCATGGCGATAGTACGGACCATACCATCTCCCAACTCCAAGGCTACTTCAAGGACGATTTTTGTTTTTCTTTCGTCATTTTTGTAGACGACAAGTGCATTGTTAATCTCAGGAAGTTTTTCCCCTGCTGCAAACAAGACGTCTACAACGGGACCGATAACCTGAGCAATTTTACCTGAACTCATCTCCTTCTCCTATTCTATATAAGATACTGTCGGTCCCTAGCTTAACTAGGTCCTAAGTTCATTTTCATACGAGCTGGACTAGTGCCTATTCTAAGGCACTAGCTCCTGCTACGATTTCTGTAATTTCTTGTGTAATCGCCGCCTGTCTGGCACGGTTATACTGAATTGTCAAATCATTAATGACTTTCTTAGCATTATCTGTCGCTGTTTGCATGGCGGTCATACCCGCAGCATTTTCAGCTGTCTTAGCATCGATAATAGCCCCGTAAATCATACTTTCTGCAAACTGAGGCAACAACTGCTCCAAAATTTCTTCTCGGCTAGTTTCCAATTCAAAGGTCAAGCTGTAACTGTCATCCGCTTCATTTGGATCCAAGTCAACAATTGGAAGCATTTGTTCCACACGCATTTGACTGGTTAGCGTATTGACATGGTGGTTATAGCAGACATAGAGTTCATCAAAAAGTTCATTTTGGTACATTTCAACAGTTTTTGAAATAATCTTACGGACTTCATCAAAGCTAGGTTGGTCTGCCAAGCCACGTAGTTCATAAAGTGGTTGAATACCACGAGCCTTAAAGAAATCAGCTCCCATTCCACCAATACAGATCATTTCAAAACCTTTACCGTCTGGATGGTATTCTTCTTTCAGCTCCATAACGGCTTTCAGAATAGAAGAATTATAACCTCCAACCAAACCTCGGTCTGAAGTAATGACGATATAGCCTGTCTTCTTAACTGGACGACTAATCAACATCGGATTGGTAGAACTGCCAGCTCCATTCCCATGAAGAATATCCGTCAAAAGTTTACGAACTTTCTGAGCATAAACTTGGAAGTTGCGAGCAGCTTCTTCAGAACGACCTAGCTTAGCAGCTGATACCATCTGCATGGCATTAGTGATTTGACTCGTATTTTTTGTTGAGGCGATTTTTGTTTTAATATCATTTAGAGATACTGCCATCTGACACCTCTATTCTTATTGGAAGCTGGTTTGATTGAGAAACTCTGTAATCGCAGCATCCAAGACTGCTTCTTCTGGCAAGTCTTTTGTATCACGAATGGTTTCCAAAATCTCTGGATGTTGAGCATCAAAGAAGGCATGGAACTCTTCCTCGAAACGAACAATATCATCTACTGGAACAGTATCCAAGAAACCATGTGTCAAAGCATAGAGAATGGTTACTTGTTTCTCAACAGGTAATGGTTTGTGAACAGGTTGTTTCAAAACTTCAACTGTACGACGTCCACGGTTCAACTTAGCCTGTGTTGCTGCGTCCAAGTCAGAACCAAACTTAGTGAAGGCTTCCAACTCACGGTATGAAGCGAGGTCGATACGAAGTGTACCAGCAACCTTCTTCATGGCTTTGATTTGTGCAGAACCACCTACACGAGATACAGATGAACCCGCATCGATGGCTGGACGAATACCCGCATTGAAGAGACCATCACCAAGGAAGATTTGTCCATCAGTGATTGAAATCACGTTGGTTGCGATATAGGCAGAGATATCTCCTGCTTGTGTCTCAATAAATGGTAGGGCAGTAATTGATCCACCACCAAGTTCATCAGAAACTTTAGCTGAGCGCTCAAGCAAACGGCTGTGAAGGTAGAAAACATCCCCTGGGAAGGCTTCACGACCTGGAGGACGACGAAGCAAGAGTGACAGTTCACGATAAGCTACCGCTTGTTTTGATAAATCATCATAAACAATCAAAACATGTTTCCCTTGGTACATAAATTCTTCTGCCATGGCAACCCCAGCATAAGGAGCTAGGAAAAGCAATGGAGATGGTTGTGAAGCAGAGGCTGTCACAACGATTGTGTAATCCAAGGCACCGTACTGACGAAGTGTTTCTACTTGCGTACGAACTGTTGATTCTTTTTGTCCAATCGCTACATAGATACAGATCATATCTTGACCTTTTTGGTTCAAGATTGTATCAATCGCAATGGTTGTTTTCCCTGTCTGACGGTCACCGATAATCAACTCACGTTGACCACGACCAATCGGTACAAGGGCGTCGATAGCTTTCAAACCAGTTTGCAATGGTTCTGATACAGACTTACGTTGCATAACACCAGGAGCTTGCGCTTCTACTGGACGAGTTTTATCAGTGTGGATTTCTCCAAGACCGTCAACTGGACGACCAAGCGGATCCACAACACGACCAATCAGACTTTCACCTACTGGGACTTCCATGATTTTCCCTGTACGGCGGATTGTATCGCCTTCACGGATATCTGTAAAGTCACCTAGGATGATAATACCAACGTCTGTTGACTCCAAGTTTTGAGCCATACCATAAGAGCCGTTTTCAAAAATCAACAACTCTCCACTCATGGCATTTTCAAGGCCGTGAGCACGCGCGATACCGTCCCCGATATAGGTTACAACACCTGTTTCAGTCACATCAAAATTGGGTTTGAAATTTTCAATTTGTTGCTTAATTAAAGCGCTGATTTCTTGTGCGTTAATTGCCAAAAGAACACCACTTTCTATTTCAAATTTTCTTTAACAACTTTAAGTTGTTGTTTAATACTCACATCAATTGTCTTGTGATTGGCAAAAATGACAAAACCACCAATAAGACTTTCATCGATTTGTTCTTTTACACTCCTTACTTTAAGAGACATTTTTTTCTCAATCAAAGGGAGCAAGCGACTCTTCTGTTCATCAGTTAAAGGATGAGCTGAAGTAATCGTCACTTCAAATCGATTTGTTTCTTTTTCAAGTCGGTTCAAGCAATCTACAAGAATATCATAAAAAAGATTTGCTCTGTGATTGTAGATAAGAACCTGGATAAAGTTTTGCAATAAAGGTGACACTGAATCTTGGAAGAAAGTAATTGTTTTTTCCTTGTCAGACTCGTCTACTGCCACTTTTTTTAAAAAAGAAGGTAAGCCTGTTTCTTCAGCAACTTGCTTGATTTGAGCTAAGTCTGAAAAGATACGGTCTTCTTCTCCTTTTTCTATAACCAATTGGACAAAAGGCATGCTGTATTTTTCAATTACCTTTACTGTTTTCTTGTCCATTAAGCTTCTCCTAACTGATCGATATACTGATCAATAAGTTCTTTATGGGCATGACCGTCAAGGTTTTGTGAGATGATTTTACCAGCCAAGCTGATTGTCAAATCTGCTACCTCACCCTTAACACTTTGTAAAGCTTCAGCTTTATTTTGAGCAATTTCTTGGTTCGCTTTTTCTTTCAAGCGTCCTGCTTCTAGCTTAGCATCTGCTAAAATACTAGCTTTGCTTTTCTCAGCTGTTTCTTTCGCATTCTCAATGATTGTCTTAGCTTCTTTACGACTACCAGCCAATTCATCTTCGCGTTTTTGAGCCAATACTTCTGCTTTTTGACGTGCTTGTTCAGCTCCGTCAATATCTGCTGCAATTTTTTCTGCTCTTTGTTCGAAAATGCTAGCCAAATTTGACCAAGCGTATTTCTTAACCAAGACTAGCAAGAGAATAAAGGAACCAGCGATTAGTATAAAATCACCAAGTAATTCACCTACTGTTACATTCATAAACTACTCCTTTCTATTCTTCATCATTAATTTTATTTCCTAGGTACATTGAAGATAACAATGTAAATACATATGCTTGTACACAAGAAATAAAAACAGAAAATGCAGTCCAGATTAGATTTGTTCCAAAAGCAATAGGATACCAATAGAAGGCCTGATGAGAAAGTAGGACTAACATACTTGCCATCACTTCCCCTGCAAAGATATTACCAAAGACCCGCAATGCAAGTGAAAGGAGATTGGTAACTTCTTCTAAGAGATTCATTGGTGTCATAAAACCTGGTGTTACAAATGCTTTTAAATACTTTTTGATTCCACGACGACGAATTCCTTCTACGTGTGTCATTAAGATAATTGTAAAAGACAAGACCAAGTCAAATGACAAATTTGCTGTTGGTGAGGTCCAAAGATTTACACCATCTGTAGTCTGAATTCTAGCCATTAAGCCAATATTATTTGCAATGGCCATAAATAGGAATAAACAGAAATAAAAGAGAGAATAATCCTTTATCATTGGACCAAGGTTTGATTTTGTAAATCCAACAACAAAATCAAATAAATACTCTAATACATTTTGTTTTCCTGTGGGTCTCAAAGTCATATTTCGAGTTGCCCAATAAATAAAGCCAAAAATAAGTGCTACAGTCAACAAAGTCAAAACTACTATGGTTAAATTAAAGGTAACAGGACCAATATTGATGGTTGGATTAATACTTTCTTCCATCTAAAATCCTCCCTTTTTCAATTTATACTTCTTTTATTTGATGATAAATGAAAAGACAAGAGTAACGAAGAAAGTACCTTCAATAAAGGCAACCCCTAGGATCATCAAACTACGTAGTTCTGAGATGATATCTGGTTGGCGAGCAACTGATTTCAACAAACCGTTCATCAACATACCTTCACCAAGAGATACACCCATACAGGCAAGACATAGACCGAAAAATGTTAAATTCATGACGAATTCTCCTTTTAATTAAAATTTACTTACTTAGTTTAGTCCTAAAAATTGGATTTGTCAACTTTTTACTTACGTTGAAAGCGTTTAATGAAAATTATTTACAATTTTACTATTTTTAAGTCTATTATATAGAAAACTTTGTAAAAAACTTGTAATAAATCCGACCATTATCTAGACATTTCTGAAAAATATTGAAAAAATCCGAGATGTAATCTCGGATGAAAATTAATATATTTTCTTTAACCTAATGCTCTTTAGTAAGTAGGATTAAAGGGAAAGCAACTAGAAAGCCTTCATCTCCTGCTTGTTTATTAAGCACGAACTGTGACGCTGGTTCCATCTTCCTTATAAAGATTGATGAGACCTTCTTTGAGAGCGCGAACCATGTCTCCTGCTTGAACGGGTTGAGGCACCTTAATAGTCAAGAGTTCCATTGGATTTGGAGCGCGGTCGATTTTATTGCCTTTGGCATCATGCAAATCTTCGATATACGTTTCAAAATGACGGAAACCTGGGCCGTAAAACTCAACTTGGTCTCCTTCGTTAATAACGTTCCGTTGACGAATAGTTGCTGTTTGTGTCGAATCATCATAAGAAACCACTTCAGCAACAAACTTGTACTCAGGAATTTTACGGCGAGCACCAAACAACTGCTCATTTTCAGATGGTGTACCGTAGTAGAAACCTGTTGCCAATTCACGTTGAGCAACCTTCCACATTTCGTCCACTAAATCTTGTTTAATAGCTTCAAACTTTTCAGGACTTTCAAGATATGCATCCACAGCCGCCTTGTAGCAGTTGGTTACTGTTGATACGTAGTGAATAGACTTCATACGCCCTTCAATCTTAAGACTGTCCACTCCATTTTCAATCATATCTGGAATATGGTCAATCATAGACATATCAACGGCTGACATTGAAAATTCTTCAAGAATTTCACCTTTCAAGCTCTTGCGTTCTTGACCAAATGGCATATCGTAAAGGTCGTATTTCCAACGACAAGACTGAGAGCAACCACCACGGTTAGCATCACGCATACTCATGTGGTTTGAAAGAGTACAACGACCAGAGTAAGAAATACACATGGCTCCGTGGACAAAGGCTTCAATTTCTACATCAGTACGTTTGCGGATTTCAGCTAATTCTTCCATCGAAACCTCACGCGCCAAAACGACACGAGTCAAACCCAATTCTTTCCAGAACTCAAGCGTTTCATAGTTAGTTGCACTGGCTTGGGTAGAGAGGTGGATTTCAAGACCAGGCGCTTCTGTCGCTGCAATCATAATCAAGGCTGGGTCAGACACGATAACTGCCGCAATACCGATATCACGTAGCTTACGGAACCACTCACCAGCACCCGCTTCATTTCCTTCATGCATAACCATATTGGCAGCTACATAAACCTTAGCTCCATACTTAGCCGCAAACTGGACGCCTTCTTCCATTTGTTCAAAGGTAAAGTTACCTGCACGGCTACGAAGACCATAGGCCTGACCACCGATAAAGACAGCATCTGCTCCATACTGAACAGCTACCTTTAGCTTCTCTAAAGTCCCTGCAGGTGATAAAACCTCAGGACGTTTTAATGTTTTTGTCATGTTTTCTCCTATTTGCAATATAAAAGTTTGACGTTTTTCCTTCTCATTTTATAGTAAATAATCCATAAAATCAAGCCTGGACAGATTGTTTTGACAATTCTAATCTTTTAGCAGTTGAAACAAGTAGTAAAAGGAGTCGATAAAGTAAAAACCAGTATCCAAAGATACTGGCTAATTAAACTACATGGAATAATCTAGTACTTAAACGACTATTCCCACTCACTAAAAGTCAGATATTGACTATTTAGGATAGTTGATTAAATAGTGATTGATAATACAATCAATGAGTACTATTTGATATTATTTGAGTCCTTTGTTGTTAAATTGTTGTTAGTATTTTCCCTCTCTTACTAATTCTAGTAAGAGTTTTTTTGTTCTTCAAAACTTATCCATCTATTTATCATTGTTTCAATAAGAGGCTGGATATCAAAGCCATATCTTCTTTTTGAAATATATATTAGTCTATTTAATATTACACTAATTTCTTCACATCTAACTTGTTGATGTTCAAGCTCTGTTAAAATATTATATATCTTAGGTTCGATTTTATTATAATAATCTTCAATCAAGCTAAACTATTAGTGTTTACCGTATTATTAGTTATAAATCATATAATTCCGAGATTACATTTGAAATACTAGTTAGCAACTCTTGCGAGTTTTCCCTATTTATTGCTCACAATATAAATTGAAAATAGGCATGAAAAAGACGATAGATTTTTTATTTCTATCGTCTTTAATACTTTATATTCCGTTCGACAAACTGGGAGCTGTCTTTCCGTTGTTATCAAGAAAGTCTCAATTTATCTATATTTTTCCAATCTCAATAACCCTTCTTCGTCCGGAAGAGTAATCCCATTCTTATAATTATATCCCATCTTTAAATAAAAAGGAGTTGCAGTTATAGAAGCTGGAATTTCTACTCTTTTTGCCCGAAGGAAAAATTCATCTTTCTCAAGTGTTTCAATAATCAGTCGCCCCACACCTTTTCCTTGATAATCCGGTAGTACAAAAATAGTGAAAAGACTACTTTCATCTTCTTTATCCCAATATGGTCCTATCGCTCCACACCCAACAATCTTTTCAGCATCACATACCACATAAAAATGCATCCAGTTAGCTCTTTCTAAAATATTTTGTGGTTGCAAATTCTTTACATCATTTTCTATATACTCTAATGAATAATCTTTGATATTAGTAGTTCTTAAAGTTGTTACAACTAATTCCGACACTTTTTCTGCATCTTTAGGTTCAAATCTTCTCACAAACATCTTATTTTTTCCTCCACACCTTCAAATTTATCATATTATACCATATTATACCATATATACCTATTTAAAAGTAGATTAAAGATAAGTATAGTTTATAGTGAAAATTATAGTTTTGTTGTTAAATTGTTGTTAAAATAAAGTAAAAAGCCTTAGAAAGATTGATTTCTAGGCTTTTTTTTACTCATTAACTCTATTCCCACTCAACTGTTGCAGGTGGTTTACTTGTAATATCGTAGACGATACGGTTCACATGATCCACTTCGTTTACGATACGTACTGAGATTTTTTGTAGGACATCCCAAGGAATTTTTGCAAAGTCAGCTGTCATACCATCGATAGAGGTGATAGCACGGATTGCAATTGTGTAGTCGTACGTACGACCGTCACCCATAACCCCAACTGAACGAACACCTGTATTAACTGTGAAGTATTGCCAGATATCGCGGTCAAGACCAGCTTTAGCAATTTCCTCACGAAGGATAGCATCTGATTCACGAACGGTTTCTAGTTTTTCTTCAGTGATTTCACCCATGACACGAATCGCAAGACCTGGGCCTGGGAATGGTTGGCGCCATACGATGTGGTCTGGCATGCCAAGCTCTGTACCAAGAGCACGAACCTCATCTTTATAAAGAGTATTGAGTGGTTCAATCAATTCAAACTGCATGTCTTCTGGAAGACCACCAACGTTGTGGTGTGACTTGATCGTCTGAGCTGTATCCGTACCAGACTCAATCACGTCTGTGTAAAGAGTTCCTTGAGCAAGGAATTTCACATCTTTGAGTTTGCTTGCTTCGTCATCAAAGACATAGACAAACTCATTACCAATGATTTTACGTTTTTGTTCAGGGTCAGAAACACCAGCAAGTTTGTCAAGGAAGCGTTTTGCAGCGTCTGCTTTGACGATATTCAAACCAAACTTACCACCAAGCATGTCCATAACTTGATCTGCTTCTCCTTTACGAAGAAGACCGTGGTCTACGAAGATACAGATCAATTGATCGCCAATTGCTTTTTGAAGAAGAACACCAACAACTGAAGAGTCAACTCCACCTGATAGACCGAGAAGAACACGTTTATCACCGACTGTTTCACGGATTTTTTGAATCTGCATATCGATGAAATTATCCATTGACCAGTCGCCTTTAGCCTTACAGATGTTAAGGGCAAAGTTACGAAGGATATCATTTCCGTATACAGAATGGCGAACTTCTGGGTGGAATTGGATACCGTAAATGTGTTTGTCTGGATTTTCAATGGCCGCATAAGGGCAGTCAGCTGATGTTCCAGTACGAACAAAATCAGCAGGAATCTCAGTAACTGCATCACCATGGCTCATCAAAACAGTCTGTTCATCCGGTGTTGATTCAAAAAGAGCTGATGGTGTGTGAGTTAGGGTTGATTGACCATATTCACGATTTCCAGCGTCACCTGCAGGAACAACTTTTCCTCCAAGTTTATGGGTCAATAACTGCATACCGTAACAGATTCCCAAAATAGGAATGCCCAGTTCGAAGATTTCTGGGTCAATATCGAATGAACCATCTTCGTATACAGAGTTTGGTCCACCTGAAAGGATAATTCCTACAGGATTGATTTCACGAACTTCAGCAGCTGAAATTTTATGGCTTTTTAGTTCTGAAAACACACCAATCTCACGGATACGGCGTGAAATCAGCTGATTGTATTGGCTACCATAGTCCAATACGATAATTTTTTCTACATCTTGCAAATCAGTTGAAATGTTGCTCATCTTTTTCCTTTCTCAAAAGAAATATCTTTTTCAAATATTCTATCACAAATACTAGTGAATTACCAACTAAACAAGGCGAAGTTTGACTTTTTCTCGTTTATTGGGGTACAATAGAGAAAAGATAGAAATGAAGTGAAAACATGCTACCTGCTTATATGAAAATCCATGATCAGATAAAAAAGGATATTGACGAGCACCGTTGGTCCATTGGTGAGAGGCTGCCGAGTGAAAGAGATTTGGCTGAACAATTTGAGGTCAGTCGTATGACCCTCCGCCAAGCCGTATCTCTATTAGTCGAAGAAGGCGTTTTAGAGCGCCGTGTTGGAAGTGGCACCTTTGTTTCCAGTACTCGAGTACAAGAAAAGATGCGAGGGACAACCAGTTTTACTGAAATTGTTAAGTCCCAAGGTAAAGTACCCTCTAGCCAACTCATTTCCTACAGAAAAACTATTCCTAATGAGCAAGAAGTTGCCAAGTTAGGAATTTCTCCAACCGAAAACATTATCCGAATGGAACGTGTCCGCTATGCCGACAAAGTTCCCCTGGTTTATGAAGTTGCTTCTATTCCTGAAAAATTTATTAAGAACTTTAAAAAAGAAGAAATCACCAGTCATTTCTTCCAAACCCTACAAAAATATGGCTACCGTATTGGCAAATCACAGCAGACCATCTATGCTCGCCTCGCTAAGGAAAAAATTGCCCACTATTTGGAAGTTGAAAAAGGCCATGCTATTCTTGGTTTGACTCAGGTTTCCTACCTAGAAGATGGAACAGCTTTTGAATACGTAAAAAGTCAATATGTAGGCGAACGTTTTGAATTTTATCTTGAAAACAATTAGATTACTAGGAAAAAACGGCTCTTTGTCAACTGTAGTGGGTTGAAGAAAAGCTAAGCTCGAGAAAGGACAAATTTCGTCCTTTCTTTTTTGATGTTGAGAGCGATAAAAATCCGTTTTTTGAAGTTTTCAAAGTTCCGAAAA
>NZ_JASHCQ010000023.1:0-26740 GCF_047464035.1 Streptococcus mitis | reverse complement strand
CATATGATTCTTTCTAATGAGTTGTTTCGTCGCTTTTCATTATAGGTCATATGGGACTTTTTTTCTACACAAAAATAGGCTCCATAATATCTATAGGGGATTTACCCACTACAAATATTATAGAGCCCATTTTTTATAGGAGAGGAAAGATTGAAAACAAAGATTGGAAAAATTGGATTAGCAAGTCTCTGTTTACTAGGATTGGCAACTAGCCATGTCGCTGCGAATGAAACTGAAGTGAAAGCATCTTCGGAAGAAAGTAGTGTTCAAGCTTCTTCTAGCAAGGTAGAAGAAAAGAAATCAGAAACGACTACAAGTCAAAAAGAAGAAGAGAAAAAGGAAGAAGTAAAAGAGACGCGAGCTAGTAGTCAGAAAGAAGAAAGTAAGCTAAATTCAACATCAGCACACTGGGAAGGTGACTTCTATGTAAAGGCAGATGGTTCCAAAGCTAAGAGTGAGTGGATTTTTGACAACTACTATAAGGCTTGGTTTTATATTAAGTCAGACGGTCGTTATGCCCAAAAAGAATGGCGTGGGAACTATTACCTCAAAGCGGGTGGTTACATGGCTAAAAATGAATGGGTTTACGATAACAACTATAAGAGCTGGTTCTACCTCAAGGCAGACGGTTCTTATGCAGAACAAGCATGGCAGAAAATCAATGGCAAATGGTACTATTTTAAAAAATGGGGCTATTTAGCTAAAAGCCAATGGCAGGGAAATTATTTCTTGAATGGTCAAGGTGCCATGATGCAAAATGAATGGCTTTATGATCCAGCCTATTCATCTTACTTCTATCTCAAGTCCGATGGTTCTTATGCAAATCAAGAGTGGCAAAAGGTAGACGGCAAGTGGTACTATTTTAAGAAGTGGGGTTACATGGCCAAATATGAGTGGCAGGGTAACTACTATTTGACAGGAAGTGGTGCTATGGCTACTGGTGAATTAGTCATGGATGATGCTCGCTATATTTTTTCTGACTCAGGTGAGTTAAAAGAAAAGAAAGACTTGAATGTTGGCTGGGTTCACCGAAATGGCAGACGTTATTTCTTTAACCATCGTGAAGAACAAGTTGGGACTGATCAAGTTAAAAAGGTCATCGATGTCAGTGAGCACAATGGTCGTATCAGTGACTGGAAAAAAGTCATCGATGATAATGGAGTTGATGGCGTTATTGTTCGCTTGGGATATAGTGGTGTAGAAGATAAGGAATTGGCTTATAATATTCAAGAATTTAATCGACTAGGCATTCCTTATGGTGTTTATCTTTATACCTATGCCGAAAATGAAACAGATGCTGAGAATGATGCTAAGCAGACTATTGAACTCTTGAAGAAATACAAGATGAACTTGTCTTACCCTATCTACTATGATGTTGAGAACTGGGAATATGGCAATAAGACCAAGAGAGCTCCAAGTGATACTGGAACCTGGGTCAAGATTATCAACAAGTATATGGCAACAATGAAACAGGCGGGTTATCAAAATGTGTATGTCTATAGCTATCGTAGTTTACTACAGACGCGTTTAAAACACCCAGATATTTTAAAACATGTAAACTGGGTAGCGGCCTATACGAATGCTTTAGAATGGGAAAATCCTCATTATTCAGGAGAAAAAGGTTGGCAATATACTTCGTCTGAATACTTAAAAGGAATTCGTGGTCGTGTTGACGTCAGCGTTTGGTATTAAGATATAAGTTTGAGAAAGGAGTGTGCAAGAAAATTGCATCCTCTTTTTCTTTATTTTGTCGCAGTTAAGAGAGGTGTAAGGGGACTGTGTTTTATTCTAAAAATTCTTAAATTATCAGTCTATTGCAACTTTTCTCATGTAAGTCATTTGGCTTGCTATTGGTCTTTCTTAGTAGTATACTAAGGGAGTAACCAATAAGATGTGGTTACAAAAAATAATGAACGAGGTAAAGAAAATGGTAGAATTGAAAAAAGAAGCAGTAAAAGACGTAACATCATTGACAAAATCAGCGCCAGTGGCATTGGCAAAAACAAAGGAAGTCTTGAATCAAGCTGTTGCTGATTTGTACGTAGCTCACGTTGCTTTGCACCAAGTACACTGGTATATGCGTGGTCGTGGTTTCCTTGTATGGCATCCAAAAATGGATGAGTATATGGAAGCTCTTGATGGTCAATTGGATGAAATCAGCGAACGCTTGATTACACTTGGTGGTAGCCCATTCTCTACATTGACAGAATTCCTTCAAAACAGTGAAATCGAAGAAGAAGCTGGTGAATACCGTAATGTTGAAGAAAGCTTGGAACGTGTCCTTGCTATCTACCGTTACTTGTCAGAACTCTTCCAAAAAGGTTTGGATGTCACTGATGAAGAAGGTGACGATGTGACAAACGGTATCTTTGCAGATGCTAAAACTGAAACTGATAAAACAATCTGGATGCTTGCGGCAGAACTTGGACAAGCACCTGGTTTGTAAGAAATAATAGCAACATATATAAATCTGTAAGAAATTTCTTACAGATTTTTTCTATCTTGTAAGCTATTCCAAACCAGTCTTTTTTTGAGTTTTTTGATAAAATAGTACTATCAGTGAAAAGGATGGAAGCATGACTAAGAAAATCGTAGCTATTTGGGCCCAGGATGAAGAGGGTGTGATTGGTAAGGACAATCGCCTGCCTTGGCATTTGCCAGCAGAACTGCAACACTTCAAAGAAACAACTCTGAATCATGCTATCTTGATGGGGCGTGTGACCTTTGATGGAATGGGGCGTCGCTTGCTTCCCAAACGGGAGACCTTGATTTTGACTCGTAACCCAGAAGAAAAGATAGACGGGGTTGCTACTTTTTATGATGTTCAGTCTGTCTTGGACTGGTATCAGGCTCAAGATAAGAATCTTTATATTTTAGGTGGAAAGCAAATTTTTCAAGCTTTTGAACCCTACCTTGACGAAGTGATTGTGACTCACATTCATGCTCGGGTGGAAGGAGATACCTATTTCCCTGAAGAATTTGACTTGTCTCTTTTTGAGACAGTTTCAAGCAAATTCTATAGCAAAGATGAGAAAAATCCTTATGATTTTACCATCCAATACCGCAAGAGAAAGGAAGTCTAATGGAACGTAGTATATTTGGTTTTTTCACAGCCATGCTGTGTTTGGTCTGCTTGCTTGCAGGGGCACAGGCTTTTCGTAAAAAGCGCTATGGACTTTCTGTCCTGCTCTGGTTAAATGCATTTACCAATTTGGTCAATAGTATCCATGCTTTTTACATGACCTTATTTTAGATAGAATGACAGTATAGAATAGAACGGAAGGAAATCATGCCTACAACTAGGAATAATGATATGATGGTTTATTGCTCATTTTGTGGCAAAAGCCAAGAAGAAGTACAAAAAATAATCGCTGGGAACAACGCCTTTATCTGTAATGAATGTGTGGAGTTGGCTCAGGAAATCATTCGAGAGGAGTTGGCGGAAGAAGTCTTGGCAGACTTGTCTGAAGTTCCAAAACCAATCGAACTCCTCCATATCTTGAACCACTATGTAATCGGTCAAGATCGTGCAAAACGTGCTTTAGCAGTAGCAGTATACAACCACTACAAACGCATCAATTTCCACGATACGCGTGAAGAGTCAGAAGATGTGGATTTGCAGAAGTCAAACATCTTGATGATTGGCCCAACTGGTTCAGGGAAAACTTTCCTTGCTCAGACCTTGGCTAAGAGCTTGAATGTACCTTTTGCGATCGCAGATGCGACAGCTCTTACTGAGGCTGGTTATGTTGGTGAGGACGTGGAAAATATCCTCCTCAAACTCCTGCAGGCTGCTGACTTTAATATTGAACGTGCAGAGCGTGGGATTATCTATGTGGATGAAATTGACAAGATTGCCAAGAAGAGTGAGAATGTATCGATCACACGTGATGTTTCTGGTGAAGGGGTGCAACAAGCCCTCCTCAAGATTATCGAGGGAACCGTTGCTAGCGTGCCGCCTCAAGGTGGACGCAAGCATCCACAACAAGAGATGATTCAAGTGGATACTAAAAATATCCTCTTCATCGTGGGTGGTGCCTTTGATGGCATTGAAGAAATCGTCAAACAACGTCTTGGTGAAAAAGTCATCGGATTTGGTCAAAACAATAAAGCGATTGATGAAAATAGCTCTTACATGCAAGAAATCATCGCAGAAGATATTCAAAAATTTGGTATTATCCCTGAGTTGATTGGACGTTTGCCTGTCTTTGCTGCTCTTGAACAATTGACAGTAGATGATTTGGTGCGTATTTTGAAAGAGCCAAGAAATGCCTTGGTCAAACAATACCAAACCTTGCTGTCTTATGATGATGTTGAGTTGGAATTTGACGACGAAGCTCTTCAAGAGATTGCCAATAAGGCCATCGAACGCAAAACGGGTGCGCGTGGTCTTCGCTCGATTATTGAAGAAACCATGTTAGATGTCATGTTTGAAGTACCGAGTCAGGAAAATGTTAAATTGGTCCGCATCACAAAAGAAGCTGTCGATGGAACGGATAAACCAATCCTAGAAACAGCCTAGAGGTGACTATGGAACTTAATACACACAATGCTGAAATCTTGCTCAGTGCGGCGAATAAATCCCACTATCCGCAGGATGAACTGCCAGAGATTGCCCTAGCAGGGCGTTCAAATGTTGGTAAATCTAGCTTTATCAATACCATGCTGAACCGCAAGAATCTAGCTCGAACATCAGGGAAACCTGGTAAAACCCAGCTTCTCAACTTCTTTAATATCGACGATAAGATGCGCTTTGTGGATGTGCCTGGTTATGGCTATGCCCGCGTTTCCAAGAAGGAACGTGAAAAGTGGGGGCGCATGATTGAGGAGTACTTAACGACTCGGGAAAATCTCCGTGCAGTGGTTAGTCTAGTTGACCTCCGTCATGACCCGTCAGCAGATGATGTGCAGATGTACGAATTTCTCAAGTATTACGAGATTCCGGTTATTATCGTTGCGACCAAGGCGGACAAGATTCCTCGTGGTAAATGGAACAAGCACGAATCAGCAATCAAAAAGAAATTAAATTTTGACCCAAGTGATGATTTCATCCTCTTTTCATCTGTCAGCAAGGCAGGGATGGATGAGGCTTGGGATGCAATCTTAGAAAAATTGTGAGGAAAAGAAAATGGCAAAAACAATTCATACAGACAAAGCCCCAAAGGCTATCGGACCATATGTTCAAGGAAAAATCGTTGGCAACCTTTTGTTTGCTAGTGGTCAAGTTCCTCTCTCTCCTGAAACTGGGGAAATCGTTGGAGAGGCTATCCAAGAACAGACAGAACAAGTCTTGAAAAACATTGGTGCTATTTTGGCAGAGGCAGGAACTGACTTTGACCATGTTGTCAAAACAACTTGTTTCTTGAGCGATATGAACGACTTTGTTCCTTTTAATGAGGTTTACCAAACGGCCTTTAAAGAGGAATTTCCAGCTCGTTCAGCTGTGGAGGTAGCTCGTCTTCCTCGTGATGTAAAAGTCGAAATCGAAGTCATCGCAGAGATTGGATAAGCTAGTTGAAGTTTGGTTCTGCCAAACTTCTTTTGATATAAGGAGAAAAAGATGACAAAGAAACAACTTCACTTGGTGATTGTGACAGGGATGAGTGGTGCTGGGAAAACTGTAGCCATTCAGTCCTTCGAGGATTTGGGATATTTCACTATTGACAATATGCCACCAGCTCTCTTGCCTAAGTTTTTGCAGTTGGTGGAAACAAAGGAAGACGACCATAAGTTGGCCTTGGTAGTGGATATGCGTAGCCGTTCTTTCTTCTCAGAGATTCAAGATGTTTTGGATGAGTTGGAAAACAAGGAAGAACTGGACTTTAAAATTCTCTTTTTGGATGCAGCTGATAAGGAATTGGTCGCTCGTTACAAGGAAACCAGACGGAGTCACCCGTTAGCTGCAGATGGACGGATTTTAGACGGAATCAAGTTGGAACGTGAACTCTTGGCACCTTTGAAAAATATGAGTCAAAATGTTGTGGATACGACAGAACTTACTCCACGTGAGCTGCGCAAAACCCTTGCAGAGCAGTTTTCAGATCAGGAACAAGCCCAGTCTTTCCGTATCGAAGTCATCTCTTTTGGATTTAAATATGGAATTCCGATTGATGCAGACTTGGTCTTTGACGTCCGATTCTTGCCAAATCCCTACTACCTACCAGAACTGCGTAATCAAACGGGTGTGGATGAACCTGTTTATGATTATGTCATGAACCATCCTGAGTCAGAAGATTTTTATCAACATTTGTTGGCCTTGATTGAGCCAATTTTGCCAAGTTACCAAAAGGAAGGGAAGTCCGTTTTGACCATTGCCATGGGCTGTACAGGAGGACAACACCGTAGTGTGGCCTTTGCTAAACGCTTGGCGCAGGACTTATCCAAGAATTGGCCTGTTAATGAAGGGCATCGCGACAAAGACCGAAGAAAGGAAACGGTAAACCGTTCATGAGAAAACCAAAGATAACGGTGATTGGTGGAGGGACTGGGATCCCCGTCATTCTAAAAAGTCTGCGGGAAAAAGATGTGGAAATCGCAGCTATCGTAACGGTGGCAGATGATGGTGGTTCATCAGGTGAACTCCGAAAAAATATGCAACAATTGACACCGCCAGGTGATCTCCGCAATGTACTTGTAGCCATGTCGGATATGCCTAAGTTTTATGAGAAAGTCTTTCAGTATCGCTTCTCTGAAGATGCTGGAGCCTTTGCTGGCCATCCATTGGGCAATCTCATTATCGCTGGCCTGTCAGAAATGCAGGGTTCGACCTACAATGCCATGCAGTTGCTGAGCAAATTTTTCCATACAACTGGAAAGATTTATCCTTCCAGTGACCATCCTTTGACCCTACACGCAGTCTTTCAGGATGGGACAGAAGTGGCTGGAGAGAGTCATATTGCAGACCATCCAGGCATGATTGACCATGTCTATGTGACCAATACCCTCAATGATGATACGCCTCTGGCTAGCCGTCGAGTAGTGCAGACCATTCTTGAAAGTGACATGATTGTCCTCGGACCTGGTTCTCTCTTTACCTCGATTTTGCCCAATATCGTGATTAAGGAAATCGGGCAGGCGCTTTTGGAAACCAAGGCAGAAATCGCCTATGTCTGCAATATCATGACCCAACGTGGGGAGACGGAACACTTTACAGATAGTGACCACGTGGAGGTCTTGCATCGTCACCTTGGTCGACCTTTTATCGATACTGTCTTGGTGAATATTGAAAAAGTGCCTCAGGAATACATGAATTCCAACCGTTTTGATGAATACTTGGTGCAGGTGGAACATGATTTTACTGGTCTTTGTAAGCAAGTTCCGCGCGTGATTTCATCCAACTTCCTTCGTCTGGAAAATGGAGGCGCCTTCCACGATGGGGATTTGATTGTGGATGAATTGATGCGGATTATACAGGTGAGAAAATGAGTTTCACAGTAGCAGTAAAAGAAGAAATCCTAGGTCAGCACCATCTGAGCCGGCATGAATTATCTGCCATTATCAAGATGTCTGGCAGTATCGGTCTCTCGACTTCGGGCCTGACCTTGTCTGTCGTGACAGAAAATGCCAAACTGGCTCGCCACCTCTATGAGTCCTTTCTCCATTTCTATGAAATCAAATCGGAAATCCGACACCACCAAAGAAGTAATCTTCGTAAGAATCGGGTCTATACCGTTTTTACAGATGAAAAGGTGCAGGACCTTCTGAGTGATTTGCACTTGGCCGACTCTTTCTTTGGCCTAGAAACAGGTATTGATGAGGCGATTTTATCGGATGAGGAAGCAGGTCGTGCCTATCTTTGTGGTGCCTTCTTGGCAAATGGAAGCATTCGTGACCCTGAGTCAGGCAAGTATCAGTTGGAAATCAGTTCTGTTTATCTGGACCACGCGCAAGGGATTGCCTCCCTTCTCCAGCAATTTTTACTAGATGCTAAGGTGCTTGAGCGCAAGAAGGGAGCTGTGACCTATCTCCAGCGAGCCGAAGATATTATGGACTTCTTGATTGTCATCGGAGCCATGCAGGCGCGTGATGATTTTGAGAGGGTTAAGATTTTGCGAGAAACCCGTAATGACCTCAATCGAGCCAATAATGCCGAGACAGCTAATATCGCTCGGACAGTCTCTGCCAGCATGAAGACTATCAACAATATCAGCAAAATCAAAGATATCATGGGCTTAGAAAATCTGCCAGTGGATTTGCAGGAAGTAGCGCAGTTGCGGATTCAGCACCCAGACTACTCTATCCAGCAGTTAGCAGATAGCCTCAGCACCCCTCTGACCAAAAGTGGTGTCAACCACAGACTCAGAAAAATCAATAAGATAGCCGATGAGTTATAAAGATATAAAACACCTCTTTCTTGACAATTAAATAGAGTATGTGAGATAATAAAGGGGAATTGAGAAGTTCTAGCATTTTAGTGCTAACAGAAATCCCCTCGGTACTGCAATACTGAGGGGATTTTTTTCTAGGTTAGATAGCACTAACCAGGAAGGTTACTTGTCGAAGTGATCGTCTAACCAACGAGTCACCAGCCATGAGATGATACTCTCGATGACTGCGATAAGTACTATTTTGAGAAGTTCTAGCATCTGTAATACCTCCTTTTCCAAGGCGTATTGTTAGTGCCGTCCCTATTATATCACATGTTTTATCAGTTTGATAGGCATTTTTATTTTTGTTAAAGAAGGGGGAAATATGAGCTAACAAATTAGCCGATGAACTATAAAACCACGAATCCTATGTGACTCGTGGTTCTTTTTCTATAAACTAGTAGAGTGTTTTGGTTGTACTTTTTGTTCTGGGTCGATGTAGTTAATGGCATTGTTAACAGCGGTTGGTGCTTCTCCAAGCCCTGTCGCAATCAGATCAATTTTTCCGTCATAGTAGCAACAGTCACCGATAGCATAGATACCTGCTTGGCTAGATTCTTGCTTGCTATTGACGATAATCTTGTGACGGTTGAGGTCCAGACCCCAGTTTTTAAGGTTACCAACAGAAGATTTGAAACCATAGTTGACAAAGAGGTGGTCTAGGTCAATAGTTTCTGTTTCATCAGATTTGACTTTTGTGATTTCAAGTTTATCGAGTGTTTTTCCATCTCCAAGGAGTTGGCTAGGGACGAATGGTGTCTTGATGATCACAGAAGATTCCTGCAAAGCTTGGACACTGTGTTCCAAGGCGCGGAAATTATCTCTACGGTGGACAAGGGTAGTTGGCGCAATTTTTTCAAAAGCTAAAGCCCAATCAACAGCTGAGTCCCCACCACCCAGAATCGTCACTTTCTTACCAGCATATTGCTGAATGTTAGAAACGTGGTAGTGGATATTTTCATAGCCCTCAACGCCTTCTAGTTCCAGCGGACGTGGTTTGAAGGCACCACCCCCCATAGCAATGATAACAGTTTTAGACAGATGACTTCCTTTAGAAGTTGTGATGACAAATCCTTCTTCTTGTTTTTCAATCTCAAGAACCGTTTCGTTGAGATGAATAGGGGTATCAAAGCCATTTAATTGCTCGATTAGACGGTTAGTCAACTCTTCTCCAGTCAGGTTTGGGAAACCCGGGACGTCTAAAATTTCCTTTTCAGGGTAGAGAATAGCAGGTTGTCCACCTAGTTGGGGAAGAGAGTCGATGATTTGGACCTTGGCTTGGCGTAGGTGGGCATAGAAGGCTGCAAAAAGCCCGACAGGACCACCACCTACAATGGTAATATCATAGAGTTGAGACATGGTTTCTCCTTTGTTTTTTCTAGTCAGTTTATTTTATCATATTTTTCCTTAATTTAAAATGAAGTAGGATAGGGAAAAAATGCCAGAAAAATGGTATAATAGAAAGGAACGTGTTTGGACAGAGAGGAGACAGCAGATGAACTTTCAACAATTATCCAATCTGCAATATTGGACTAGCTTGTTTTCTAGTCCTTGGAGTATTGCCATCAATCTGTTTGATATTTTGATTGTGGCCTATATTTTATATCGTTTTACAAAAGCGATAGCTGGCACCAAGATTATGATTTTGGTGCGTGGGGTCGTGATCTTTGTATTAGCCCAGGTTGTGGCCAATATCCTTGATTTAACAACGATTTCTTGGTTGATTAATCAGATTATCACCTATGGGGTTATTGCTGCGGTTGTTATCTTCTCTCCAGAGATTCGGACTGGTTTGGAACGCTTGGGAAGGGCGACAGATTTCTTTTCTACTGCTCAAATTAGTGCAGAGGAGCAAATGATTCGTGCCTTTGTCAAGTCGGTTGAATATATGAGTCCTCGTAAGATTGGTGCTCTGGTTGCCATCCAACGAGTTCGGACCTTACAAGAATACATTGCGACAGGGATTCCTTTGGATGCCAATATTTCAGCTGAACTCCTTATTAATATCTTTATCCCCAACACTCCCCTACACGATGGTGCTGTGATTATCAGAGAAAATCGAATAGCAGTAACCTCTGCCTATCTTCCCTTGACAGAAAGCACAGGGATTTCCAAGGAATTTGGGACCAGACACCGGGCGGCTATCGGTTTGTCAGAAGTATCCGATGCCTTGACCTTCATCGTCTCAGAGGAAACAGGAGGCATTTCTATTACCTATAACGGTGTTTTCAAGCACGACTTGACGATTGAAGAATTTGAAGCAGAGCTACGAGCAATTCTTTTGCCAGCTGTTGAGGAAAAAGTCAGTTTCAAGGACCGTTTGCTAGGAGGTTGGAAATATGAGAAAAAATAGTCTATATATCATTTCATCTCTCTTTTTTGCTTGTGTCTTATTCATTTATGCAACGTCAACCAACTTTCAAAATAGCAATACCGCAAGGCAGGTCAAATCAGAAACCTACACCAATACGATAACGAACGTTCCTATCGATATTCACTATGATAATGACCAGTATTTCATTAGTGGATTTGCATCAGAAGTTTCAGTGATATTAACCGGAGCTAATCGTGTGACCTTGGCCAGCGAAATGCAGGAGAGCACTCGTAAGTTTAAGGTCACAGCGGATTTGACGGATGCCAGTGTTGGAACGATTGAAGTTCCCTTGAATATTGAAAATCTTCCAAGCGGATTGACCGCTGTGGCAACGCCTCAAAAGATTACAGTGAAAGTTGGGAAGAAGGTTAAGCGAGATGGGATGATTGTTGTGCCACAAGTTGACCAAAGCCAGATTGATTCCAAGCTACAAATTGATAGTGTAACCGTGTCAAACGAACGAGTTTCTGTCACAACTGACCAAGAAACATTAGCTAAAATCGATCGTATTATTGCGCTTTTACCAACCAGCGAACGCATAACCGGTAATTACAGTGGTTCAGTACCTTTGCAGGCAATCGACCGCAATGGTGTTGTCTTACCGGCAGTTATTACTCCGTTCGATACAACAATGAAGGTGACTACAAAACCAGTAGCACCAAGTTCAAGCACATCAAATTCAACTACAAGCAGTTCGTCAGAGACATCTTCGTCAACGAAAGCAACTAGTTCAAAAACGAATTAAAAATAGAAAAAGGATATTATAAAAATGGGTAAATATTTTGGGACTGATGGAGTCCGTGGAGAAGCTAACGTAGAATTAACGCCAGAATTGGCCTTTAAACTAGGACGTTTTGGAGGCTATGTTCTCAGTCAACATGAAACGGAAGCACCGAAAGTTTTTGTAGGACGTGATACACGTATTTCTGGGGAAATGCTAGAATCTGCCTTGGTGGCAGGTCTCCTCTCTGTAGGGATTCACGTCTACAAACTTGGTGTCCTTGCAACACCAGCAGTAGCTTACTTGGTAAAAACTGAGGGAGCCAGTGCAGGTGTCATGATTTCTGCTAGCCACAACCCAGCCCTTGATAATGGGATTAAGTTCTTTGGTGGTGATGGTTTCAAACTAGATGATGAAAAAGAAGCAGAAATTGAAGCCCTGCTAGATGCTGCGGAAGACACTCTTCCTCGTCCAAGTGCTGAAGGCTTGGGAACCTTGGTAGATTATCCAGAAGGTTTGCGTAAGTATGAAGGATATCTTGTTTCAACTGGAACTCCTCTTGAAGGAATGAAGGTTGCCTTGGATACGGCTAATGGTGCAGCTTCTACAAGTGCCCGTCAAATCTTTGCAGATCTTGGTGCTCAATTAACTGTTATTGGGGAAACACCAGATGGTCTTAACATCAACCTTAATGTTGGTTCAACCCACCCAGAAACCCTTCAAGAAGTGGTCAAAGAAAGTGACTCAGCTATCGGTTTGGCTTTTGACGGAGACAGTGACCGTTTGATTGCTGTCGATGAGAATGGCGATATCGTTGATGGTGACAAAATCATGTACATCATAGGGAAATACCTTTCTGAAAAAGGACAATTGGCGCAAAATACAATCGTGACAACCGTTATGTCTAACCTTGGTTTCCACAAGGCCTTGGATCGTGAAGGCATTAACAAGGCAGTCACTGCAGTTGGCGATCGTTACGTTGTTGAAGAAATGCGAAAATCAGGCTACAACCTTGGTGGTGAACAGTCTGGTCACGTCATCTTGATGGATTACAATACAACAGGTGATGGCCAATTATCTGCTGTTCAATTGACCAAAATCATGAAGGAAACTGGTAAGAGCTTGTCAGAGTTGGCAGCAGAAGTAACCATCTATCCACAAAAATTAGTCAATATCCGAGTGGAAAATGCCATGAAGGAAAAGGCTATGGAAGTGCCAGCTATCAAGGTTATCATCGAGAAGATGGAAGCTGAAATGGCGGGGAATGGCCGTATCCTTGTTCGCCCAAGTGGAACAGAGCCTCTTTTGCGTGTTATGGCAGAAGCGCCTACAACAGAAGAAGTGGACTACTATGTTGATACCATCGCAGACGTAGTTCGAGCTGAAATCGGGATTGACTAAATCCTAGAAAACTAGATGAAAATAAAAAATTATGGTACAATAGCTTATAATATTGTAGCCGAGGGAGAAAGACATGAATCTTAAACGTGAACAAGAATTTGTTAGTCAGTATCATTTTGATGCGCGTAATTTTGAATGGGAAAATGAAAATGGAGCTCCTGAAACTAAGGTGGATGTGAACTTCCAATTAATTCAACATGACCAAGAAAATCAAGTGACTTCCTTGATTGTTGTCTTGAGTTTTATGATTGTATTTGATAAATTTGTCATCAGTGGAACCATTTCACAGGTAAATCATATTGATGGCCGTATTGTCAATGAACCAAGTGAATTGAACCAAGAAGAAGTGGAAACCTTGGCTCGTCCATGTTTGAATATGCTCAACCGTTTGACTTACGAAGTAACTGAAATTGCATTAGACTTACCAGGAATCAATTTGGAGTTCTAATATGAAACTAGCTGTTATCACAGATTCCTCTGCCTATCTCAGTGCAGATACCTTGCAAAGAGAAGATTTGTATGTCTTGGATATTCCTGTTAATATTGATGGTGAGGAGTATGTTGAAGGTGTTAATCTGACTGCTGAGGAATTTTACCAAAAAATGGCTCAGGCTTCTGAATTGCCTAAGACCAGTCAACCAAGTATTGCCAAGTTAGATGAGATTCTAACTTCGCTCAAAGAACAAGGCTATACCCATGCTTTGGGGCTTTTCCTATCTTCTGGAATTTCAGGTTTTTACCAAAATATCCAGTACATGGTCGATGATTATGAGGGCTTAACCATTGCCTTCCCAGACACTCTGATTACAAGTGCTCCTCTGGGGATCATGGTTGAAAGTGTCTTTAACTGGCGAGACCAGGGCGATGATTTTGCCATCATTCAAGATAAGCTAGCTATTCAAATTAGTCATACATCTGCTTTCATCATGGTGGATGACTTGGACCATTTGGTTAAAGGTGGACGCCTTTCAAATGGAGCTGCGATTTTGGGCAATCTGCTAAGCATTAAGCCGATCCTCTATTTCAATGACCAAGGTGTGATTGAAGTATACGAAAAAGTTCGTACTGAAAAGAAAGCAACCAAGCGCTTAATTGAAATTATCAAGGAAGCAACAGCTTCAGGCCAATACCGTATCATTGTCATTCACGGGAATGCTCCTGAAAAGGCTGAAGAATTGCGTCAGCACTTGCTAGATTCTGAAGTGGGTACGGATATTTCACTTGCTACATTTGGTAGTGTCATTGGAACACACCTAGGAGCAGGAAGCATTGCTCTAGGTTATATTCCAGTAATTTAGTTTGCGCTTCTAGGCTAGTTAAGAAATAGCAATTGAACACGGACTACCTGCCTCTTGAAAAAAGATGCCTGTCTTACCTTTCATGGAAAGTCAGCGCCATCCCCTATTTTTCACGGGCAGCTAAGGCCCTTTGTATCTTGATAATTGAACACGCCTGGAACCCTCTGTGAAAAAGATAGTTCTTCCAAGGAGGGAGGAGACACTCCTTGATTAGAACTCCTATTTTCACTCTGTGTTCTTACAGGCTTTGTATCTTAGAAATTGAACACGGACTACCTGCCTCTTGAAAAAAGATGCCTGTCTTGCCTTTCATGGAAAGTCAGCGTCATTCCCTATTTTTCAAGGGCAGCTATCGTCCTTTGTATCTTAGTCAGGAGTAGAGATGAGTATTCGAGTAATTATTGCTGGTTTTAAGGGAAAGATGGGCCAGGCTGCTTGTCAGATGGTCTTGGCTGATCCAGACTTGGACTTGGTAGCAGTTTTGTATCCCTTTGAGTCTGAATCAGAATGGCAGGGTATTCCTGTTTTCAAGGATAAGGCTGATTTGGTCGGTTTTGAAGCAGATGTCTGGGTAGACTTTACTACACCAGCTGTTGCCTATGAAAATACACGCTTTGCTCTTGAAAATGGCTTTGCTCCAGTGGTTGGGACAACAGGTTTCACGAGTGAAGAAATTGCAGAGCTAAAAGCATTTTCTCGTGCTCAAGATTTGGGTGGCTTGATCGCTCCTAACTTTGCCTTGGGTGCTGTTTTACTCATGCAATTTGCAAGGCAGGCTGCTAAATATTTCCCAAATGTGGAGATTATCGAGCTCCATCATGACAAGAAAAAGGATGCTCCGAGTGGAACTGCTATTAAAACAGCTGAGTTAATGGCAGAAGTTCGAGAGTCTATCCAGCAGGGTGCAGCAGATGAAGAAGAGCTGATTGCAGGTGCCCGTGGTGCTGACTTTGATGGCATGCGTATTCACTCAGTTCGTTTGCCAGGCTTGGTAGCTCATCAGGAAGTCATCTTTGGCAATCAGGGAGAAGGATTGACCCTCCGTCATGACTCCTATGATCGCAGCTCCTTCATGACAGGGGTGAATTTGGGAATTAAAGAAGTTGTCAAGCGTCATGAGCTTGTCTATGGATTAGAACACTTATTATGAGATTAACGCAAATGCCTTCTGAATTTCAGAAGGCTTTACCAGTATTAGAAAAAATTAAAGAAGCAGGTTTTGAGGCCTATTTTGTTGGGGGCTCTGTTCGAGATGCCCTCCTCAATCGTCCTATCCATGATGTGGATATTGCAACGTCTTCTTATCCAGAAGAAACCAAGCAAATTTTTCCGCGAACAGCCGATATCGGAATCGAGCATGGAACCGTCTTGGTTTTAGATGGGGATGAGGAGTATGAGGTAACCACCTTTCGGACAGAGGATGTCTATGTGGACTATCGCAGACCCAGTGCGGTCTCCTTTGTGCGCTCGCTAGAAGAAGACCTCAAACGCCGTGATTTCACAGTCAACGCCTTTGCCTTGGACGAGACAGGGGAAATCATTGACTTGTTCCATGGTTTAGAAGATTTGGAAAAGCAAGTCTTACGAGCAGTTGGAGTGGCAAGTGAGCGTTTCAACGAAGATGCTTTGCGGATTATGCGTGGCTTCCGTTTTCAGGCCAGTCTTGGCTTTGAACTGGAGTCAGAAACATTTAAAGCTATGAAAATTTTGACGCCACTTTTGGAGAAAATTTCTGTGGAGCGTACCTTCGTTGAGTTTGATAAACTCTTGCTGGCTCCATTTTGGAGAAGGGGTTTGGCTTCCATGATTGAGAGTCAAGCTTATGACTATCTCCCTGATATGGCATCTAGCCAGGACGAGCTTAATAGACTGTTTGATTTGGAGACTGATTTCACCTTTAAATCCTCTGAACAAGCCTGGGCAGCTCTACTGTGGGCTTTGGATATTGAAAATGCGCAGCCATTTTTGAAGGCTTGGAAGACCTCACGTCAATTTGCCAAGCAGGTACAGGATTTACTGACTATTTTGGCCTTGCGTGAAAAGGGAGAATTGAGCAAGCGCGATTGTTACCGCTTTGATTTAGATTTACTTTTACAGGCTGAAAATCTTCGTCAGGCCCAAGGAAAAGAAGTTAATCCACAAGTGATTACAGAAACCTATCAGAGTTTGATCATTCATGATAAGAAAGAAATCCAAATCAACGGTGGTATTTTGATCAAGGAATATGGTTATCAGCCGGGACCAGACTTGGGAGAGATTTTAACAGAGATTGAATATGCCATTGTCGATGGAGAATTGGAAAATGACCGTCAAGCCATCCATGCTTATCTAAGGGAGAAAAAATGAGTGATTTTATCGTTGAAAAACTAAGTAAATCCGTCGGTGACAAGACCGTTTTTAAGGATATTTCCTTTATCATCCATGACTTAGACAGAATTGGTTTGATTGGTGTTAATGGAACAGGGAAGACCACCCTTTTGGATGTTCTTTCTGGTGTTTCTGGTTTTGATGGGGATGTTAGTCCTTTTTCAGCTAAGAATGATTACCAGATTGGTTACTTGACCCAAGATCCTGATTTTGATGATAGCAAGACGGTCTTGGATACGGTCCTCTCCAGCGACCTCAAGGAAATCCAGCTCATTCGTGAGTATGAATTGATCATGCTTAACTACAGTGAGGACAAACAGGCGCGTTTGGAACGTGTCATGGCTGAAATGGATTCTCTCCAAGCTTGGGAAATCGAGAGTCAGGTCAAGACGGTTCTCAGCAAGCTGGGGATTCAGGATTTATCTACTCCTGTTGGGGAATTGTCAGGTGGTCTGAGAAGACGGGTTCAGTTGGCGCAAGTCTTACTTGGCAACCACGACCTCTTGCTTCTGGATGAGCCGACCAACCATCTGGACATTGCGACTATTGAGTGGCTGACCCTCTTTTTGAAAAATTCTAAGAAGACTGTCCTTTTTATTACCCACGATCGTTATTTCTTGGATGCTTTGTCAACACGGATTTTCGAGTTGGATCGCGCAGGCTTGACCGAGTACCAGGGAAATTATCAGGACTATGTTCGCCTTAAGGCGGAACAGGATGAGCGTGACGCGGCTCTTCTTCATAAAAAAGAACAACTCTACAAACAAGAATTGGCCTGGATGCGTAGACAACCGCAGGCGCGTGCGACCAAGCAGCAGGCTCGTATCAATCGTTTCCATGATTTGAAAAAGGAAGTTTCAGGCAGTAGTGCTGAGACAGACTTGACCATGAACTTTGAAACCAGTCGGATTGGTAAGAAAGTAATCGAGTTTCAGGATGTTTCCTTTGCCTATGAAAACAAGTCTATTTTGCAAGATTTTAATCTCTTGGTGCAGGCCAAAGACCGTATTGGAATCGTTGGGGACAACGGTGTTGGAAAATCAACCCTGCTTAATCTGATTGCAGGCAGTCTTGAGCCGACAGCAGGACAAGTTGTGATTGGGGAAACTGTTCGCATCGCCTATTTCTCTCAGCAAATTGAGGGTTTGGATGAAAGCAAGCGAGTGATCAATTACTTGCAGGAAGTGGCAGAAGAGGTCAAGACCAGCGGTGGTTCTACAACTTCGATTGCAGAGTTGCTGGAGCAGTTCCTTTTCCCACGTTCGACGCATGGAACCTTGATTGAGAAATTGTCTGGGGGAGAGAAAAAACGCCTTTATCTCCTCAAACTGCTCTTGGAAAAACCAAATGTTCTTCTTTTAGACGAGCCAACCAATGATCTAGACATTGCGACCTTGACAGTTTTGGAGAATTTTTTGCAAGGCTTTGCAGGTCCTGTCTTGACAGTTAGTCACGACCGCTATTTCTTGGATAAGGTAGCGACCAAGATTCTAGCTTTTGAGGATGGCAAGATTCGTCCTTTCTTTGGTCATTATACCGACTATCTTGATGAAAAAGCCTTTGAAACAGATATGGCCAATCAAGTGCAAAAGTCTGAAAAGGAGAAAGTCGTCAAGGTCCGTGAAGACAAGAAACGCATGACCTACCAAGAAAAGCAGGAGTGGGCAAGCATTGAAGGCGATATTGAAACCTTGGAAAATCGTATCGCTGCTATTGAAGAGGAGATGCAGGCCAATGGTTCTGACTTTGGTAAGCTGGCTACTCTCCAAAAAGAACTAGATGAGAAAAACGAAGCACTCCTTGAAAAATACGAACGCTATGAGTATCTCAGTGACTTTGATAGCTAGAAGAATGGAAAAATCCCGTCTCATGACAGGATTTCTCTATTCTTTTTTTGTTTCTTGGTGAAAGATATTTTGCCAGGTTTCGTGGCGACGCCAGATACTGGTATGGATGATACCATCTAACTCATAGGAGATGAGTTTGGTCTTCTGACTGATGGAAGTGATCTGAATATCCTTGATAGCGGAATTCAAGTCTTTTTCGGCTTTATAGGCCTCTTTATCCATCTGCTCTCCATCTTGACGAATATAGACAAAATCGTCAGCCAAGAGTTCTTCCAGTTGATTTCCCTGATCAATCAATTGTTCGCGCATAAGCAATTTTTTATAGACATTGTCTAAAATTTCATCTTCAGGGATAGG
Source organism: Streptococcus mitis (assembly GCF_047464035.1). Taxonomy (GTDB): domain Bacteria; phylum Bacillota; class Bacilli; order Lactobacillales; family Streptococcaceae; genus Streptococcus; species Streptococcus mitis_DX. The sequence goes on along the minus strand of NZ_JASHCQ010000023.1, from coordinate 8,009 downwards.
TGCTGGCTCGATATGGACATCGGTATCAAAGACTCCAAAACGTTCTTCCAGCATAGACTCGACCTGATCCGCAATTTCATGGCTTTCAAAAACAGACAGGTCAGGGTTCATCTCTAGCGTAATATCCAGGTAGATGTTGCTACCGTAGGTACGACCTCTTTGAGATTTAACCTTGCTAATTTTGGGAATTTCCATGATAGCCTTTTGATAGTCCTCAAGCAGACGGTCGTCAAAACCATCTGAAAGACTAAAGGATGACTCGATAAAGATATCATAGGCAGTTTTCAAGATAAAGAAAGTGATGATGATAGCGACCAGTTTATCCACAATGGGATAATTGAAACTGCTGGCTAGGATGGCAATGGTAGTTCCCAGTGAGGTAACAGCATCAGAAAGATTGTCCTTTGCTGCGGTCTTTAGTGCTTTGGAGTTGGATTTCTTACTGAGGCGAGTATTGTAGAGATAAACTAGAAACATAATCGCTGCAGAAATGATTCCTAGAGTTGCACCCAGAGGATCAATGACCGTTTCTTCACGACTGAGAATCTTCTGAATGGTATCCCTTAGAACATCAAAGCCAACATAGAACATGATGATGGAAGTGACTAAACTAGCCAAATCTTCAATCTTCCAGTGACCAAAACGGTGGTCTCGGTCAGCAGGCTGGCGTGCCATCCGGATTCCAATCAAGAGGGCCACATTTCCAATGATGTCCGACACGTTGTTGAAACCATCGGCCACCAAACTGGATGAATGGAGGAGGTGCCCAGTTGCTAATTTCGCTGCAGACAAGAGCAGGTAGGTAGAAATGCTGATAATTGCCCCACGCTCAGCTAACTTGAGATTTGAAATAGATTGCTTCATTCAACTTCCTTTCTAGTCACATAGCATTTTACCATTATACTGGTTTTCAAGGGAAAATTCAAATAAGGCAGTTTTTACTCTTTGAAAACTTTTCAAAATTTGGTATAATAGTACTACTCAAGGGAGTAGCTGGCAGAAACCTGTGATAGTGTCGTCATTCCGAATTTTATACTGAAAAGTATGCTTTCCGGCACTATCTTAAACAGCGAGACTTGTTATGATTAACAGGTCTCTTTTTGTTTGTCGTGAAAAGATATGACAGAAAGAGAGTTTGTTTTGCACACAATGTCAAGGAGGAGACACATGTCAAAAGAACAAAAACGCCAAGCGTTTTACACTCAGAGTCCTGAAGAGGTCTTGCAGGCTGTGGATGCGACCGAGCAAGGTTTGTCATCAAGTGAGGCGGAAAAGCGCCTTGCAGAATTTGGCCACAATGAACTCGAAGAAGGCGAGAAACGATCAATCCTGATCAAATTCATCGAGCAATTTAAGGATTTGATGATTATCATCCTAGTTGCGGCGGCTATTTTGTCAGTCGTGACTTCTGGTGGGGAAGATATCGCAGATGCTATTATCATCTTAGCCGTGGTTATCATTAACGCTGCCTTTGGTGTTTATCAAGAAGGAAAAGCAGAAGAAGCCATTGAAGCTCTCAAATCCATGTCTAGTCCAGCTGCCCGCGTTCTGCGTGATGGGCATATGGCGGAGATTGATTCTAAAGAATTAGTACCAGGTGATATCGTTGCCCTTGAAGCTGGTGACGTAGTACCTGCAGATCTACGTTTGCTTGAAGCCAACTCTCTTAAAATCGAAGAAGCAGCTCTTACAGGTGAGTCTGTGCCAGTCGAAAAAGACTTGACAGTTGAACTTGCTGCAGATGCTGGTATTGGGGACCGTGTCAACATGGCCTTCCAAAACTCTAACGTGACCTATGGTCGTGGTCTTGGTGTTGTTGTCAATACAGGTATGTACACGGAAGTTGGTCATATCGCGGGTATGCTCCAAGATGCGGATGAGACGGATACACCACTCAAACAAAACTTGAACAACCTTTCTAAGGTCTTGACCTATGCTATCTTGGTCATTGCCCTTGTTACTTTTGTAGTTGGTGTTTTCATTCAAGGCAAAAATCCACTCGGTGAGTTGATGACCTCTGTTGCGCTTGCCGTTGCAGCAATTCCAGAAGGGCTACCAGCTATCGTAACTATCGTTCTTGCCCTTGGTACTCAAGTTTTAGCCAAACGAAACTCTATCGTTCGTAAGTTGCCAGCAGTAGAAACACTTGGTTCAACGGAAATCATCGCTTCTGATAAGACTGGTACGTTGACCATGAACAAGATGACCGTTGAAAAAGTCTTCTATGATGCAGTCCTACATGACTCAGCTGATGACATTGAACTGGGTCTTGAAATGCCGCTTCTACGTTCAGTAGTCTTAGCTAACGATACTAAGATTGATGTCGAAGGCAATCTGATTGGTGACCCAACCGAAACAGCCTTTATCCAATATGCCTTGGACAAGGGCTACGATGTTAAAGGATTTTTAGAGAAATATCCTCGTGTGGCTGAGTTGCCATTTGATTCTGAACGTAAGCTCATGTCAACGGTTCACCCGTTGCCAGATGGTCGTTTCCTTGTAGCAGTCAAGGGTGCGCCAGACCAACTTTTGAAACGTTGTATTCTTCGTGACAAAGCTGGGGATATTGCTCCTATTGATGAGAAGGTTACAAACCTCATCCATACAAACAACTCTGAAATGGCCCACCAAGCCTTGCGTGTCCTTGCAGGTGCTTATAAGATTATCGATAGCATTCCAGAAAACCTGACTTCTGAAGAGCTTGAAAATGATTTAATCTTTACTGGTTTGATTGGAATGATTGACCCTGAACGTCCTGAAGCTGCTGAGGCTGTTCGTGTGGCTAAGGAAGCTGGAATCCGTCCAATCATGATTACGGGTGATCACCAAGACACTGCAGAAGCTATTGCCAAACGTTTGGGAATCATTGATACAAATGATACAGAAGGCCACGTTTTAACTGGTGCTGAGCTCAACGAACTGTCAGATGAAGACTTTGAAAAAGTCGTTGGTCAATACTCTGTTTATGCCCGTGTGTCTCCAGAACACAAGGTTCGTATCGTCAAGGCTTGGCAAAAACAAGGTAAAGTCGTTGCCATGACAGGTGATGGTGTCAATGATGCGCCAGCTCTGAAAACAGCCGATATCGGTATCGGTATGGGAATCACTGGTACAGAGGTTTCTAAGGGTGCATCTGACATGATCCTTGCAGATGATAACTTTGCAACTATTATCGTTGCAGTTGAAGAAGGACGTAAGGTCTTCTCAAACATTCAAAAGACTATTCAGTACCTACTTTCTGCCAACACTGCTGAAGTATTGACCATCTTCCTATCAACCTTGTTTGGTTGGGATGTCTTGCAACCAGTTCATCTTTTGTGGATTAACTTGGTAACAGATACCTTCCCAGCTATCGCTCTTGGTGTTGAACCTGCTGAGCCTGGTGTCATGAACCATAAACCACGTGGACGCAAGGCAAGCTTCTTCTCAGGTGGTGTTTTGAGTTCTATCATCTATCAAGGTGTACTCCAAGCAGCTATTGTTATGAGTGTTTATGGCCTTGCGATTGCTTATCCAGTACATGTGGGTGACAATCATGCCATTCATGCGGATGCCCTTACTATGGCCTTTGCAACCCTTGGTTTGATTCAGCTCTTCCATGCCTATAATGTCAAGTCTGTTTACCAATCCATCTTGACAGTTGGCCCATTCAAGTCTAAGACCTTCAACTGGTCCATCTTGGTATCCTTCATCCTTCTCATGGCAACAATCGTCGTAGAACCGCTTGAAGGAATCTTCCACGTAACCAAACTAGACTTGTCACAATGGGGAATCGTTATAGGCGGAAGCTTCTCAATGATTATTATTGTCGAAATCGTTAAATTTATCCAACGCAAACTTGGCTTTGACAAGAATGCGATTTAAAAAGAAAAAGTCATCTTCGGATGGCTTTTTGCTACAGTTGAGGGAAAGGGCTTGCAGTTGCCGTCTTTTGTGCTATAATTGCTATAATATAGTAAAAAACAAGAGGAGTGTGAGGAAGTGGAAAAGAAAATTGTAAAGGATATCTTATTTTTATCTCAGGTATCTCAGCCGGCAAGTCAGGAAGACCTTTATCTTGCCAAAGATTTGCAGGATACACTCTTAGCAAATCGTGAGACTTGTGTCGGTCTAGCTGCCAATATGATTGGGGTACAGAAGCGCGTGATTATCTTTAATCTTGGCTTGGTTCCTATGGTCATGTTTAACCCAGTGCTCCTGTCCTCTGAAGGACCTTATGAGACAGAGGAAGGTTGTTTGTCCTTGGTAGGTGTGAGACCTACTAGGCGTTATGAAACTATAAGGGTTGCCTATCGTGACAGCAAGTGGCAGGAACAGACCATTACTTTGACAGGCTTCCCGGCTCAGATTTGCCAGCATGAACTGGATCACTTGGAAGGACGAATCATTTAGGAGGAAAGCAAATGAAACGAATAGTCTTTGAACTTATTTTTATCGCAACGACCTGGTATATCTTTTTACCGCCTCTTAACCTGACCAGCTGGGAATTTCTCTTTTTCCTCTGTGGGCATTTGCTGGTTGTGGCAGTCTTATTTGGCTTTGGCAAGGGAATCAATCTGGTCAAAACGGTTCATGTGCGCCACGGCAAGGCAGAAGCTGCCTTAAATCTAGAGGGTTTCAAAATCAATCGGTTAGGGAAAGCTCTTTTAGTTTCTATTGGAGGAATTCTTCTCTTAGCAGCCTTGGTTTCCTTGATGACTTCTAGCATTTTTCAGGCTAAAAATTATGCCAATGTAGTCACGGTGACGGAAAAAGACTTTACTGAATTTCCTAAGACTGACACCAGTAAGGTTCCAATCTTAGATAGAAGTACTGCTGAAAAAATTGGTGACCGCTACTTGGGTTCCCTAACAGATAAGGTGTCGCAATACGTAGCGGCAGACACCTATACCCAATTGACGATTGATGGGAAACCTTATCGCGTTACGCCACTAGAATACGCAGATCCTATCAAGTGGTTTAATAATCAAGCCAAGGGAATCGGCGAGTATATCAAGGTAGACATGGTAACTGGTAATGCGGACTTAGTGGACTTGAAGACACCAATCAAGTATTCGGACTCGGAGTATTTTAACCGTGATGTCAAGCGTCACCTGCGCTTGAAGTATCCAACCAAAATTTTCAAAACTCCATCTTTTGAGGTGGACGATGAGGGCAATCCTTTCTATGTAGCGACGGTTTACCAAAAGCAATTTGGACTTGCAGTTCCTCGTCCTGTTTCAGTCATTATCTTGGATGCTACAAATGGAGAAACCAAGGAATACAGCTTGTCAGATGTTCCAGAATGGGTGGACAGGGTCTATCCAGCTGAGGAAACCATTGAACAAATCAACTACAACGGCAAGTACAAGGACGGTTTCTGGAATGCCATGATTTCCAAGAAAAACGTGACCCAGACTACCAAGGGCTATAATTACTTGTCTATCGGTAATGACATCTACCTCTACACAGGTGTGACGTCGGCCAATGCAGATGAAAGTAATCTTGGTTTCATTCTTGAAAATATGCGAACAGGAGAAATCACTAAGTACAGCTTGGCTTCTGCGACAGAAGAATCAGCCCGTGAATCAGCCGAAGGTGCTGTTCAGGAGAAATCCTACAAGGCAACCTTCCCAATCCTCATCAACCTCAATGACAAGCCTCTCTACATCATGGGCTTGAAGGACAATGCTGGTCTGGTCAAAGAGTACGCCCTGGTAGATGCAGTCGAGTACCAAAACGTTATCGTAGCTACGACAGTGGAAGAACTGCTCAGCAAGTACGCCAACAAAAACGACCTTGAAATTGACAATGAAACCACAGAAAGCATAAAGGGTGTGGTAGCAGACCTCAAATCAGCTGTTATCAAGGGCGATACTGTCTACTTCTTTAAAGTTGATGGCAAGATATACAAAGTCAAAGCCTCAGTCTCAGATGACCTTCCTTACCTTGAAAATGGTAAAACCTTCGAAGGTCAAGTAGGAAAAGACAACTATCTCAAGACCTTTAAAGTACAGTAAGAGGAGAGGCTGGAGAAAAATCTCAATTTCAGGAAAAAATGAAGTAAATCTTTCCATAATAAACGCATAGTATCAAGTTTTTCAACACCTGTTATTATGCGTTTTTCTGATTTTTAAGACTTTTCCCAGTTTCTTTTCAGATGAATTTCTTGGTAGTGACAAAAAAATATGCTACACTATTAATATGAAAATTTTAATCCCTACAGCAAAAGAAATGAACACAGACTTGCCGAGTATCGAGGCAACTCCTTTAAGACCAGAAAGTCAGGCCGTGCTGGATGCCTTGGCTCTCTATTCTGCTAGTCAATTGGAGAGTTTTTACAAGGTATCAGCTGAAAAGGCAACGGAAGAATTTCAAAATATCCAAGCTTTAAAAAGGCAAACTGCTCAACACTACCCAGCATTGAAACTTTTTGATGGGCTTATGTACCGCCATATCAAGCGAGACAAACTGACCGAGGCAGAACAAGCCTATCTTGAAAATTATGTCTTTATTACTTCGGCTTTGTACGGTGTTGTTCCAGCCTTGTCACCTATGGCGCCTCACCGTTTGGACTTTTTGATGAAGTTAAAAGTCGCAGGTAAGACTTTGAAGAGCCATTGGAAGGCAGCTTATGATGAAGCTGTGAAGAAGGAAGAAGTGATTTTCTCTCTCTTGTCATCAGAATTTGAGACTGTATTTTCTAAGGAAATTAGAGAAAAGATGGTGACCTTCAAATTCATGGAGGATAGAGGTGGTCAGCTGAAGATTCATTCAACTATTTCTAAAAAAGCGCGTGGTGCCTTCTTGACAGCCCTGATAGAAAATCAAGTACAGACGGTAGAAGAAGCTCGTTGCTTAAGATTTGCAGGATTTAACTACCGAGAAGACCTGTCACAGCCACAGGAATTGGTTTTTGTAAAGGAAGTATGAAAAGATATTTTTATTTGACAATACATATCATCAGCTATTTTAGTTTATAAATGAGAAAAAAGCGAACAAGCTAGACTTCTGAGTGTCAGAAAAGTAGTCTTGTTCGCTTTTATTATGTTAGTTACTTGATAGAATTTATCAAGTCTTGAGCTTGTTTTTCAAGTGAGTTTAGGACTGTTTCTTCGAGAACCAATTTTCCGTCTGCCCAAGCAGAGTCATTGACACGTGCAGCAGTGAAATCACCAACTACTTGTGTACGGATAAATGGCAAGAGGTCCTTGTAAATAGCGAAAAGTTGATCGTGACCTGCATTGGCTACAGATGATACGGTGACAAACTTGTCTTGAAGAGCAGAAGCGCCACGTGTATCAGACAAGTCAAGGGCACGAGATAGCCAGTCAAGCAAGTTTTTCACTGTTCCAGGGATAGAGAAGTTGTAGACTGGAGAGAAGATCCAGATAGCATCCGCAGCGAGAACTGCTTCACGAGCAGTAGCTACAGCTGGATGTGTTGGAACTTCCAAATCTTGGCTGAAGAGAGGAAGGGCTGAATAATCAAGATAGCTAACTTCCGCTTTGCCAGCAAGTGCTTTCTCAGCTTCGAGGGCCATTTGGTGGTTGAAAGAACCTTGGCGTAGTGATCCGACGATAAATAATACTTTTTTAGACATGATGTGTCTCCTTTTTCTTAAATTTCCGAGAAGTCTCTCGTTGTTACGGAATATATTACAACAAAACAAAAGGACTTGCAAGAAATTTGCTCAGAGTTTATTTGAAAATTATAAAATTGCTGAAACTTAGTCACGTGCTACTGGAAAAGTAAGAACTGTTTTTTGGATTCTGGTTTGCTTTGAAGTAAGAAATAGAATTGGTTGCTTATACTCAATGAAAATCAAAGAGCAAACTAGGAAGCTAGCCGCAGGTTGTACTGGAGTACGGCAAGGCGAAGCTGACGTGGTTTGAATTTGATTTTGGTAAATTCGCAAACTAAGTTCCACCGCTAGTAGAAGTGGAAGTTAGTCTGATAAAAATCCTAAAAACCAGTGGAAATCCGTGTCAGGGTAAGTTCCACTGGTTTTACTAATGCTTGATTTCATC
>NZ_JASHCQ010000022.1:0-27031 GCF_047464035.1 Streptococcus mitis | reverse complement strand
AGAGGCAAGTGACGAGTCAAGAGCAATAAGGCTTGAACAAAGTGAAAGCCAGCGTCTTTAGGCGCTGGCTGGTAATTTGGGCTTATAGCCCTGGTTCAAACCACCCGTTAGACGGGTGGTCATGATTTATGAGAACGAACTATCTATACAGAAACACTACATTATAGACTGCAAATTGAGTTTAAAAATGGTATAATGGTAAAGTTATATAGTCCCGATAAGATGGTAGAAATTTCTATTTTTTCTTTCGAGTCGCAACTCGCAAAGAATGACGGCTCCAAAGTCGTTCGTCATTCTACGGTTGCCGCTATAATGCAGTCACCCTATGCGCCTTACTAGCTTCAGAAATAAAAAATTATCGTTTTTATTTCTTACGCGTCGCAACTCTTAGAAAATGAAAATACCTATCAGTACTTTGTAACTCTATAACACTATTTTTAAGGGGGGACATTTTTATGTCAGAACGTAAATTATTCACGTCTGAATCTGTATCTGAGGGGCATCCGGATAAGATTGCAGACCAAATTTCAGATGCGATTTTGGATGCTATTTTAGCAAAGGATCCAGAGGCGCACGTTGCTGCTGAGACAGCTGTATATACTGGATCTGTCCACGTTTTTGGTGAAATTTCTACAAATGCTTATGTGGATATTAACCGTGTGGTTCGTGATACCATTGCAGAGATTGGCTATACCAATACAGAATACGGTTTTTCTGCTGAGACAGTGGGAGTACACCCATCTTTGGTGGAACAATCTCCTGACATTGCTCAAGGCGTTAACGAAGCCTTGGAGGTTCGTGGAAATGCAGACCAGGATCCACTGGACTTGATTGGTGCTGGAGACCAAGGGCTCATGTTTGGATTTGCAGTGGATGAAACAGAAGAGCTCATGCCATTGCCAATTTCACTCAGCCATAAATTGGTTCGTCGTCTGGCAGAACTTCGTAAGTCTGGTGAAATTAGCTATCTTCGCCCAGATGCTAAATCACAAGTTACAGTTGAATATGATGAAAATGATCGTCCAGTACGTGTGGACACAGTCGTGATTTCAACTCAGCACGACCCAGAAGTCAGCAACGAACAAATTCACAATGATGTCATTAACAAGGTTATCAAAGAGGTTATTCCAGCTTCTTACTTGGATGAGCAAACAAAATTCTTCATCAATCCTACTGGTCGTTTTGTCATCGGTGGACCTCAAGGGGACTCAGGTTTGACTGGTCGTAAGATTATCGTAGATACTTATGGCGGCTACTCTCGTCATGGTGGTGGTGCATTCTCTGGTAAGGATGCGACTAAGGTGGACCGTTCTGCGTCATATGCGGCTCGATATATTGCAAAGAATATCGTTGCAGCGGGTCTTGCTAAGAAGGCAGAAGTGCAATTGGCCTATGCTATCGGTGTTGCGCAACCTGTTTCTGTTCGTATCGATACCTTTGGTACAGGAACAGTAGCTGAAAGCAAACTTGAAAAAGCGGCTCGTCAAATCTTTGACCTTCGTCCTGCAGGAATTATCCAAATGTTGGACCTCAAGCGCCCAATTTACCGTCAAACAGCGGCTTATGGACACATGGGACGTACAGATATTGATCTTCCATGGGAACGTTTGGACAAGGTAGACGCTTTGAAAGAAGCAGTCAAATAAGATTTTAAGAGGGGGTTGCCCCTCTTTTTTAATATACTATTTCCTCCAAAATCATTGAAATTATAGCTTGAATTTGATATGATGGTCTTATGGATAAAAGTAGAGCAAAGCGTGAGAATCACGATAAGATAAGAATGAGTCTAATAGCCCTAGTAGCTATCTTCTCAGTAAGTATTTGTGTCCTTGGTTCAATAATTGGATACAAAATATACACAAAACAAAGTTTTGAACAAAAGATTGAATCGCTCAAAAAAGAGAAAGATGATCAATTGAGTGAGGGAAATCAGAAAGATCATTTTCGTAAGGGTCAAGCCGAAGTGATTGCCTATTATCCTCTACAAGGGGAGCAAGTGATTTCGCCTATAAAGGGAATTATGACACAGGATATTAAAGACAATCTAGAGGATAAGGAAAATCTGGTTTTTTATTATACGGAGAAACAGGATTCGACTTTAAAAGGGATTGTCAACCGAAGTGTGATGAAACAAGTCTATGATTTAACTTCATCAAAAGTTGAAGAGACTGAAAAAACTAGTCTGGCAAAAGTCCATTTGACAGAAGATGGCAAATCGTTTACACTTGATCAATTATTTTCAGATGCTAGTAAGGCCAAAGAGAAACTGATAAAAGAACTGACTTCTTTTTTACAGGATAAGAAATTGGAGCAAGAAAAGATTGATCAAGTTGTTAAAGGTTTCTCTGACCAAGACTTGTCTGCATGGAACTTTGATTACAAGGATAGTCAGATTATCCTTTATCCAAGTCAGTCAGTTGAAAATCTAGACGAGATTGCCTTGCCAGTACCTAGTTTCTTTGAAGTTATTCAGTCCTCTTATTTATTAGATAAGGATGCAGAGCTATATAAGGCTTATTATGAAAAGAAAAATCGTAAAGTAGTGGCCTTGACTTTTGATGATGGACCAAATCCTACGACGACAAATCAAGCATTAGATACTCTTTCCAAGTATGGTATCAAGGCAACTTTCTTTGTTTTAGGTAAGAATGTTTCTGGTAATGAAGAGATTTTGAAACGCATGAAATCGGATGGACATGTCATTGGAAACCATAGTTGGAGTCATCCAGTGCTTTCAAAACTTTCCCTTGATGAAGCTAAAAAACAAATTACTGATACTGAGGATGCGCTAACTAAAGTGTTGGGTTCTAGTTCTAAACTCATGCGTCCGCCTTATGGAGCCATTACAGACGACATTCGCAATAGCTTAGATTTGAGCTTTATTATGTGGGATGTAGATAGTCTAGACTGGAAGAGTAAAAATGAAGCATCTATTTTGACAGAAATTCAGCGTGAAGTCAAGAATGGTTCTATTATTCTCATGCATGATATCCATGCTGAAACAGTGAATGCTCTGCCGAAGGTTATTGACTATTTGAAAGGGCAAGGTTATGACTTTGTTACCGTACCAGATTTGTTAGACTCTCGTCTTAAAGCTCATCAGCTCTATTACGACCGCAATCAATAATACACAAAATCTAAAGAGAAAAGTTTTCCTTGAAAATTTGGCTCTTTGGATTTTCTTCTCATAGAAAGGAAAAATAATGAAATCTTATACTTTAAATAATGGTGTTACGATTCCAGTACTGGGATTTGGAACCTGGAAAGCTGAAAATGGAGAGATTGCCTATCAAGCTGTCCTAGAGGCTTTAAAGGCAGGCTATCGCCATATCGATACGGCAGCTATTTATAAAAATGAAGAAAGCGTTGGTCGTGCCATTCAAGATAGTGGCGTTCCGCGTGAGGAAATTTTTGTAACCAGTAAACTCTGGAATACAAATCACAACTATGAGCAAACTCGTCAGGCTTTTGAAGAGTCTTTAGAGAAGCTGGGCTTGGAATATTTGGATTTGTATTTGATTCATTGGCCAAATCCAAAACCGCTCAGAGAGAACGACCACTGGAAAATCCGAAATTCAGAAGTTTGGAGAGCGATGGAAGACCTCTATCAAGAAGGCAAAATCCGTGCTATTGGAGTTAGTAATTTCCTTCCCCATCATTTGGATGCCTTGCTTGAAACAGCAACTATCGTTCCAGCGGTCAATCAAGTTCGTTTGGCTCCAGGTGTGTATCAAGAGGAAGTCGTAGATTACTGTCTAGAAAAAGGAATTTTATTGGAAGCTTGGGGACCTTTTGGTCAGGGAGAACTGTTTGATAGCAAGCAAGTGCAAGAAATCGCGTTAAATCACGGTAAATCGGTTGCTCAGATAGCCTTGGCCTGGAGCTTAGCAGAAGGATTTTTACCACTTCCAAAATCTGTCACAGCTTCTCGTATTCAGGCTAATCTTGATTGCTTTGGAATTGAACTGAGTCATAAGGAACGTGAAACCTTAAAAACAATTGTTGTTCAGTCTGGTGCTCCACGAGTTGATGATATGGATTTCTAGAAAATCATAAAAAGAATTGTACATTGTGCTAATTTTTGATATAATAGTCAGCAAGAAAGAAAGTCTTATGGCGTTCTTCAAGCGAACTTGGGATAGTGGGAGCCAAGTAGGGCAAAATAAAGAACTGGCGCTTTCTGTAATATTTTTAAAAACAATGAAGTAATAAATTAGGGTGGAACCGCGTTTCTGACGCCCCTAGTCGCAAGGCTTGGGTGTTGAAATTCGGTTCTTTTTGAATTCGTCTAATGCCTAAGTAGAAAGGAGCATAATGCTTAAAGGATCTTGTTTATGTAAAGCAGTGACCTACACTCTAGATGAGGAATTATCGGAATTAGTTTTTTGTCATTGCTCATTTTGTCGGAAAGCAACTGCGTCTGCCTATACAGTTAATGCCAAAGTTAGCAGTGAAAAGCTAGTATTGCATGGAAAAGAAAAGCTTGTTTCTTATAGTTCTTCTCCAGGAAAACAGCGTTATTACTGCCAGAACTGTCATAGTCAAATTTTCACTGTTCAAGAAAATATACCAGAAGTCTGTGCTTTGAAATTAGGTACAATAGATGAAAGCGATCAGAATTTACAAACTGTTCCTAAACGTCATATTTTTCAGGACCCAGCTTTTTCTTGGTTGCTTGAAAAATAAATCTAAGAAGATAATATAAATTAAAGGAGTAAACAATGTCTAAAAAATTGACTTTCCACTGCGTCAGTGGCAGAAACCTCCTTATAGTCGGACTGCCCCACGCTCGGCACTAGAGTGCCTGAGCTAGACGCAGTACTAACTCGTCTTGCCTCGTATGATCGACGAGGCAGACTCGTGTCGCAAGTAATTTATATAAAAAGGAGTAAACAATGTCTAAGAAATTAACATTTCAAGAAATTATTTTGACTTTGCAACAATTTTGGAATGACCAAGGTTGTATGCTTATGCAGGCTTATGATAATGAGAAAGGTGCGGGGACAATGAGTCCTTACACTTTCCTTCGTGCTATCGGACCTGAGCCATGGAATGCAGCTTATGTAGAGCCATCACGTCGTCCTGCTGACGGTCGTTACGGAGAAAATCCTAACCGTCTCTACCAACACCACCAATTCCAGGTGGTCATGAAGCCATCTCCATCAAACATCCAAGAACTTTACCTTGAGTCTTTGGAAAAATTGGGAATCAATCCTTTGGAGCACGACATCCGTTTTGTTGAGGATAACTGGGAAAACCCATCAACTGGTTCAGCTGGTCTTGGTTGGGAAGTTTGGCTTGATGGGATGGAAATTACTCAGTTCACTTATTTCCAACAAGTCGGTGGATTGGCAACTGGCCCTGTGACTGCAGAAGTTACTTATGGTTTGGAGCGTTTGGCTTCTTACATTCAAGAAGTAGACTCTGTCTATGATATCGAGTGGGCTGATGGTGTAAAATACGGAGAAATCTTCATCCAGCCTGAGTATGAGCACTCAAAATATTCATTTGAAATTTCTGATCAAGAAATGTTGCTTGAAAACTTTGATAAGTTTGAAAAAGAAGCTGGTCGTGCCTTGGAAGAAGGTTTGGTTCACCCTGCCTATGACTATGTTCTCAAATGTTCACACACCTTTAACCTGCTTGATGCGCGTGGCGCCGTATCTGTAACCGAACGCGCAGGCTATATCGCCCGTATCCGTAACTTGGCCCGTGTCGTAGCCAAAACCTTTGTCGCAGAACGAAAACGCCTAGGCTACCCACTTTTGGATGAAGCAACACGAGCTAAACTCTTAGCAGAAGACGCAGAATAGTGAGTAATATTGTGCTCTAAAATCGTTAGAGGCAAGTCGAAGACTTGCTAGAGGGATATGCACCGCCGTACTGTTATGTGGGGATTTTTGAAACCTTAGGTTCAAAAATTAGTCAGCTAAATCCACTTTGATGAGACTGTTGGAAATCTTGATCAATTTAGTATTAGATTTCCATACAGACTCACAAAGTTAGTTAGCGACGTCCCCAGTACCTAAGGTGCATATCAAAAAAGATTGAAGAAAATGTAAAGGAAAAAACATGACAAAAAACTTATTAGTAGAACTCGGTCTTGAAGAATTACCAGCCTATGTTGTCACACCAAGTGAAAAACAACTAGGCGAAAAAATGGCAGCCTTCCTTAAGGAAAACCGCCTGTCTTTTGAAGCCATTCAAACCTTCTCAACACCACGTCGTTTAGCTGTTCGTGTAACTGGTCTTGCAGACAAACAGTCTGATTTGACAGAAGATTTTAAGGGGCCAGCAAAGAAAATTGCCTTGGATAGTGATGGAAACTTCACCAAAGCAGCTCAAGGATTTGTCCGTGGAAAAGGCTTGACGGTTGAAGATATCGAATTCCGTGAAATCAAGGGTGAAGAATATGTCTATGTCACTAAGGAAGAAGTTGGTCAAGCAGTTGAAGCCATTGTTCCTGGTGTTGTAGATGTCTTGAAGTCATTGACTTTCCCTGTCAGCATGCACTGGGCTGGAAATAGCTTTGAATACATTCGTCCTGTTCACACTTTAACTGTTCTTTTAGATGAAGAAGAGTTTGATTTGGATTTCCTTGATATTAAGGGAGGGCGTGTGAGCCGTGGCCATCGTTTCTTGGGACAAGAAACCAAGATTCAGTCAGCATTGAGCTATGAAGAAGACCTTCGTAAGCAGTTTGTAATCGCAGATCCACGTGAACGTGAGCAAATGATTGTTGACCAAATCAAAGCAATAGAAGCTGAACATGGTGTACGTATTGAAATTGATGCGGATTTGCTTAATGAAGTCTTGAACTTGGTTGAATACCCAACTGCCTTTATGGGAAGCTTTGATGCCAAATACCTTGAAGTTCCAGAAGAAGTTTTGGTGACTTCGATGAAAGAACACCAACGGTATTTTGTTGTCCGTGATCAAGATGGTAAACTCTTGCCAAACTTTATTTCTGTTCGTAATGGAAATGCAGAGTATTTGGAAAATGTCATCAAAGGAAATGAAAAAGTCTTGGTAGCTCGCTTGGAAGACGGAGAATTCTTCTGGCGTGAAGACCAAAAATTGGTGATTTCAGATCTTGTTGAAAAATTAAACAATGTGACTTTCCATGAGAAAATTGGTTCCCTTCGTGAACACATGATTCGTACGGGTCAAATCGCTGTACTTTTGGCAGAAAAAGCTGGTTTGTCAGTGGATGAAACAGTTGACCTTGCTCGTGCAGCAGCCATTTACAAGTTTGACTTGTTGACAGGTATGGTTGGCGAATTTGACGAGCTCCAAGGTATTATGGGGGAGAAATATGCCCTTCTTTCTGGTGAAACTCCAGCAGTTGCAGCTGCTATTCGTGAACACTACATGCCTACATCAGCTGAAGGAGAGCTTCCCGAGAGCAAGGTAGGTGCAGTGCTTGCCATTGCAGACAAATTGGATACGATTTTGAGTTTCTTCTCAGTAGGCTTGATTCCATCAGGGTCTAATGACCCTTACGCTCTTCGTCGTGCGACCCAAGGTGTGGTTCGTATCTTGGATGCCTTTGGTTGGCACATCGCTATGGATGAGCTGATTGATAGCCTTTATGCATTGAATTTTGACAGCTTGACTTATGAAAATAAAGCTGAAGTTATGGACTTTATCAAGGCTCGTGTTGATAAGATGATGGGTTCTACTCCAAAAGATATCAAGGAAGCCGTTCTTGCAGGATCAAACTTTGTTGTGGCGGATATGTTGGAAGCAGCAAGTGCTCTTGTAGAAGCAAGCAAGGAAGAAGACTTCAAACCATCTGTTGAATCACTTTCTCGTGCTTTTAATTTGGCTGAGAAGGCAGAAGGAGTTGCCACAGTTGATTCAGCTCTCTTTGAAAATGATCAAGAAAAAACCTTGGCTGAAGCAGTAGATACGCTTGTTTTATCAGGTTCTGCAAGTCAGCAATTGAAACAACTCTTTGCTCTTAGCCCAGTCATTGATGCATTCTTTGAGAATACCATGGTTATGGCTGAAAATGAAGCAGTCCGTCAAAATCGTTTGGCAATCTTGTCGCAATTAACCAAGAAAGCAGCTAAACTTGCACGTTTTAACCAAATCAATACCAAATAAAATCTGTTGAACGGATTAAATCTTATCTTAAAGGAGAGAAACATGGATCCTAAAAAAATTGATCGTATTAACGAGCTTGCCAAAAAGAAAAAAACAGAAGGCTTGACCCCAGAAGAAAAAGTAGAACAGGCCAAACTACGTGAGGAGTACATAGAAGGTTATCGTCGCACTGTTCGTCACCACATCGAAGGGATCAAAATTGTGGACGAAGAAGGAAACGATGTTACACCAGAAAAACTACGTCAGGTACAACGTGAAAAAGGTTTACATGGCCGTAGTCTCGATGACCCAAATTCATAATAAATATTCTTTCTTTTAACAAGGATAGATAAAATAATAACCAAAAGACTAGCAGACACAAACTGCTAGTCTTTTGTCACTTAAAAAGGAACCAAAATGGTTCCTAAAACTATTATTAGTTACTTGCGCCAGATGTAGCGTCAGCGCCACCACCGTGACCTCCAGCATCACCTGCATCAGAAGCTCCAGATGTGGCATCTGCTCCGCCATGTCCTCCAGCAGGAGCTGCAGCATTTCCACCAACTAGACGTTGACCAGTTGTATTGAGGTACCAATCAAGCCATGGTTGGAAATTAAAGATAATCTCATTAATTCCAGCATATGAGCCATCTGGATAGTACATTGCTTGGTAATTATGGGTATTAATAACACCTTCAGGTGTTCCTGGCACAATTGTACGGACATATTCTTGATCTCCGTTACGCAATACGCCGACAACCCATTCAACGTTTTTCATTCTAGAATCTGGCAATGTACCGTGTACTGTCCCTAATCTATTTCCTGATTGAGAACGGACACGTTTACCAAACATTGTATCTGGGTCTTGGTGTGCGTTATTAAAGTACAAGAATTGATTATTATCATCTGCAAATGTCAATTCAAATGGCATTGCTTTCAAGAACATGTCAAGTTGGTTAACTGTCAAGATACCGTGGTCTAATTTAACGTAAGTATCTCCAGAAACAGCTCCAACAAGTTCAGCAGCTTTTTCTACCCATTCAGGATCATCTGGATCAACACCTTGGATAGTAGTTGCAATTGAATTTGTACAATATAAATCTTCTGGCTCAATTGGTTTTGGTTTTTTCAATTTTGAAACGACTCCCACATATTTTACAAAGTTGTCCAAGCATGTTTCAAGGAAATTAACAGTTCCTTCATTCGTGATATTTCCATTAACATCAAAAGCTTCTTTAGCTTTACCAAGAAGGAATTCATTTCCTGGAAGAGTGTAGGCATTGACACCTGGAGCGTCAAGAATCTTACGAAGGTGAACTTGGGCACGAGAAGTACCTTGGTCATAGTAAGAAGCACCCACAATCATGACTGGTTTGTTTTCAAATGGATGAACTTCATATGAAAGCCATTCAAGAACAGATTTTAGGGAAGCTGAGATTGTGTGGTTGTGCTCAGGAGTAGCGATGATAACACCATCAGCACGCGTAATTCTGTTATACAAGAGACGCAATTGGAAGCTTTCGTCCCATTTTTCGTCTTGGTTAAACATTGGAACTTCATCAATTTCGAGAACTTCTAATTCAAATTTGAGTTTGAAGTGACGACGGATGAATTCCAAGAGTTTACGGTTATATGATTGATCGTAGTTTGATCCTACAAGTCCAACAAATTTCATTCTTTTTGGTCTCCTATCTTACAAATTTTCCCAGTCAAAGTCTTCAGCATCTTTGCGAAGTAGGGCTTGTGCGTTGCGCAATTTTTCTGTAATTTTTACAAAGATACGGAAGTCGTCAAAAGTGGCATCTAATTTTTTGATAACATCAAGATCCACTAGATCTCCACTTGGATTGAAGGCTTGAAGAGAATGTGAAAGCAAGAATTCATCTGGAAGGACACTTGCTTTGATTTCTGGGGCATTCAAGATTTGGCGAAGTTGTAATTGGGCACGTGATGAACCAAGCGTACCGTAAGAAGCACCTGTAATCATGATTGGTTTGTTCAAGAGTGGGTAAATACCATAAGACAACCAAGCAAGAGCGCTCATCAAAACAGCTGGGATAGAGTGGTCGTACTCAGGAGTACCGATAATAACGCCATCTGCCTCTTCGATTTTAGCAGCAATTTCTAAGATTTCAGCAGGTACTTGCTTGTCAGCTGGCTTGTTAAAGACAGGGATATCCTTGATTTCAACAAGTTCAATTTCAGCTTTGTCAGCAAAGTGTTTTTGCATGTATTGAAGCAATTGACGGTTTGTAGAACGTTTTGAATTTGTTCCAACAATAGCAATAAGTTTTAACATGAGATTTCCTTTCTCTTTTTACATAATACGATTTTAAAACTCCATTGAAACAGCTATTTCTATAGAGTAGGAATTCCTGAAGAACAACTTAGGTGACCTTCCTTATCGATTAGGATGGCTTCGATGCCCTCCAAACTTTCGACTTGCCAGAGGATAGAAGCAGGTCTTTCTCCAAATAAACGAGTTGTCCATATTTCACCATCAACTGATTTATCAGAGATGATTGTTAGACTTGCTAGTTCCGTTTCAACAGGATATCCTGTTTGGCTGTCAAAAATATGATGGTAATCTTTTCCATCGACAGTCAGGTGACGTTCATAAATGCCTGAAGTCACGACAGATTGATTGACAGCAGGGATGGTCATTAAGTGATTTCCCCTCGGATTGGCTGGGTCTTGAATCCCGATTTGCCAAGGCTGATTCCCTCTTGCCTGATTTTTTCCAATAGTCAGGATATTCCCTCCCAGATTGATCAAGGCAGAAGTCACTCCCTCTGCTCTCAGAAATTGGGCAACCTTATCTGCACTATATCCTTTGGCTAAACAACCTAGATCGATCTTCATTCCTTTTTGTTTTAAAAACACAGTAGAAGTAGAAGAATCTAGCTCGATATAATGAGGATTGATTAGAGGTAGCACCGATTCAATTTCTTGAGGTTGGGCGACCTTGGCATCTGAAAAACCGATACGCCAGGTTTGGATTAAGGGACCAATACTGATGTTGAGATGGCTAGAGGGCGCTAGGCTATGCTTTAAACCAAGTGAAATTAGTTCAAATAGGTCTGGATGAACCTTGACGGGGACCATTCCAGCTTGATGATTGATTTCCATCAACTCAGATTCCTGACTATTGGCATTGAAGCGGTATTCGAGCTCTCTGAGTAAATCAAAGGATTTTTGGAGCAAGCTATCGGCTCGCTCATCCACTAATGAAATAGTGATAGTGGTTCCCATTAGGCGTTCAGAATGTGAACTAAGAGGCAAGCTACCAACTCCTTTCTCTTATGAAAAGAAGGTTGAAATATAGTAAATTTATGAAAAATGAACCCCTTACATTTTCTTTCCATGATACTAGCATACCATAAAGTCAGCGTTTTCACAAATAAAATTTGTAAAGATGTCAAGAAATATGCTCAAGAAATGAAGAAAAATTGCAAGAATCCGTGTTAAGATACAGATTATTTACAATTTTTTACAAAAAAATAGGAAAAATCAGCCAAACTCTTGTAAACGCTAACAGTAAATGTTATACTAGTAGGGTAAATTTAGAATGAAGGTAGGAAATTTTTTATGAGTAAGATCGTTGTAGTCGGTGCTAACCACGCTGGTACAGCATGTATTAATACTATGTTGGATAATTTTGGAAATGAGAACGAAATCGTTGTATTTGACCAAAACTCTAACATCTCTTTCCTAGGATGTGGAATGGCTCTTTGGATTGGTGAACAAATTGACGGTGCTGAAGGCTTGTTCTATTCTGATAAAGAAAAATTAGAAGCTAAAGGTGCTAAGGTTTACATGAACTCACCAGTTCTTTCAATCGACTATGATAACAAAGTAGTTACAGCAGAAGTTGAAGGAAAAGAGCACAAAGAATCATACGAGAAATTGATTTTCGCTACAGGTTCTACACCAATCTTGCCACCAATCGAAGGTGTTGAAATTGTTAAAGGAAACCGCGAATTTAAAGCAACTCTTGAAAACGTACAATTCGTTAAACTGTACCAAAACGCTGAAGAAGTTATCAATAAACTTGCTGACAAGAGCCAACACCTTGACCGTATCGCCGTTGTTGGTGGTGGTTACATCGGTGTTGAACTTGCTGAAGCCTTTGAGCGTCTTGGAAAAGAAGTTGTCCTTGTTGATATCGTTGATACTGTTTTGAACGGTTACTATGACAAAGACTTCACACAAATGATGGCGAAGAACCTGGAAGACCACAACATCCGCTTGGCGCTTGGTCAAACTGTTAAAGCAATCGAAGGTGACGGTAAAGTTGAACGCTTGATTACTGATAAAGAAACTTTCGATGTGGATATGGTTATCCTTGCGGTTGGTTTCCGTCCAAATACAGCCCTTGCTGATGGTAAGATTGAACTCTTCCGTAACGGTGCCTTCCTTGTAGACAAGAAACAAGAAACTTCACTTCCTGGTGTATTTGCCGTTGGTGACTGTGCGACTGTTTATGACAACGCTCGCAAAGACACAAGCTACATCGCCCTTGCTTCAAATGCAGTTCGTACTGGTATCGTTGGTGCCTACAACGCTTGTGGACATGAATTGGAAGGAATCGGTGTGCAAGGATCAAATGGTATCTCAATTTACGGACTTCACATGGTTTCAACTGGTTTGACTCTTGAAAAAGCTAAAGCTGCTGGTTACAATGCAACTGAAACAGGCTTTAACGATCTTCAAAAACCAGAATTCATGAAACATGACAACCATGAAGTAGCAATTAAGATTGTCTTTGACAAAGATAGCCGTGAAATTCTTGGTGCCCAAATGGTTTCACATGATATTTCAATCAGCATGGGAATCCACATGTTCTCACTTGCTATCCAAGAGCATGTAACAATTGATAAATTGGCATTGACAGACCTATTCTTCTTGCCACACTTCAACAAACCTTACAACTACATCACAATGGCTGCACTTACAGCTGAAAAATAAAATTTGATGAACTATCTGGCCTTAAGTTAAGGTCAGATAGTTTTTTAGTCAATCTGTACCCATACAATTATGATTTTTTTATCTTGTGATTCATTCTGTTCTGACTTAAAATGAAAAGGTAGCTACCAATACAAATAATGAGGATAAAGAAATGACTGAAAATCGTTATGAACTAAATAAAAACTTGGCACAGATGCTCAAAGGTGGGGTTATCATGGACGTTCAGAACCCTGAACAGGCCCGTATTGCAGAGGCCGCTGGTGCGGCTGCTGTTATGGCCTTGGAGCGGATTCCAGCAGATATTCGTGCAGCTGGAGGTGTTTCTCGCATGAGTGATCCAAAGATGATTAAGGAAATCCAAGAAGCAGTTAGCATTCCAGTAATGGCCAAGGTCAGAATCGGGCACTTTGTTGAAGCTCAGATTTTAGAGGCCATTGAGATTGACTATATCGATGAGAGTGAAGTTTTATCTCCAGCAGACGACCGTTTCCATGTGGACAAAAAAGAATTCCAAGTTCCTTTTGTCTGTGGTGCTAAGGATTTGGGTGAAGCCTTGCGTCGTATCGCTGAAGGTGCTTCTATGATTCGTACAAAAGGAGAACCAGGGACAGGAGATATCGTCCAAGCTGTTCGTCATATGCGTATGATGAATCAGGAAATTCGCCGCATTCAAAACCTACGTGAGGATGAACTTTATGTTGCTGCCAAGGACTTGCAAGTCCCTGTAGAATTGGTTCAATACGTCCATGAACATGGAAAATTGCCTGTTGTAAACTTTGCGGCTGGAGGCGTTGCAACGCCAGCAGATGCTGCGTTGATGATGCAATTAGGGGCAGAGGGTGTCTTTGTCGGTTCAGGTATTTTTAAGTCAGGAGATCCTGTTAAACGAGCAAGTGCCATTGTCAAAGCGGTAACTAACTTCCGTAATCCTCAAATTCTAGCTCAAATCTCTGAAGATCTAGGGGAAGCCATGGTTGGTATCAATGAAAATGAGATCCAAATCCTCATGGCTGAGCGAGGGAAATAGATGAAAATTGGAATATTGGCCTTGCAAGGTGCCTTTGCAGAACATGCAAAAGTGTTGGATCAATTAGGTGTCGAGAGTGTTGAAATCAGAAATTTAGAGGATTTTCAGCAACATCAGAGTGACTTGTCAGGTTTGATTTTACCTGGAGGAGAGTCTACAACCATGGGCAAACTCTTACGCGACCAGGACATGCTGATTCCCATTCGAGAAGCCATTCTATCTGGCTTACCAGCCTTTGGAACCTGTGCAGGCTTGATATTGCTGGCTAAGGAAATTACTTCTCAGGAAGAAAGTCATCTTGGAACTATGGATATGGTGGTCGAGCGCAATGCCTATGGGCGCCAATTAGGAAGTTTCTACACGGAAGCAGAATGTAAGGGAGTCGGTCAGATTCCAATGACCTTTATCCGTGGTCCAATTATCAGTAGTGTTGGAGAAGATGTAGAAATTCTAGCAACAGTTGATAATCAAATCGTTGCAGCCCAAGAAAAAAATATGCTGGTAACTTCTTTTCATCCGGAATTGACTGATGATGTGCGCTTGCACCAGTACTTTATCAATATGTGTAAAGAAAAAAGTTGAGACTGAGTTTCTCAACTTTTTTACATGTAATAAACAATGGCGATGTATTGGAGTGCGGACGCAGCTAGGATAAAGAGATGCCAAATCATGTGGAAATAAGGTTTTTTCTTGGCGTAAAATCCAGCTCCAACTGTATAACAAAGTCCGCCAGTTACCATGAGACTCCAGAAAATTGGTGTGGTTTGACTGAT
Source organism: Streptococcus mitis (assembly GCF_047464035.1). GTDB lineage: Bacteria > Bacillota > Bacilli > Lactobacillales > Streptococcaceae > Streptococcus > Streptococcus mitis_DX. Next base: position 12,175 of record NZ_JASHCQ010000022.1, on the reverse strand, counting down.
AATGGCAGGAATGATAGTCAGAACCAACCAGCCCATAATCAGGTAAAGAGCAAGGCTAAATTTCTCATTGACTTTTTTAGCAAAGATTTTATAGAGAATACCAAAGACGGTCGTTCCCCACTGGATGGCAATAATTAGATAGCCAAACCAGTTATTCATCAAAGTCAGTACGACAGGTGTATAAGAGCCAGCAATGGCAACATAAATCATAGAATGGTCGATGATTCGCAAGACATATTTGTGGGTCGAACCATAGGCCATAGAGTGGTAAATGGTGGATGAGAGGAACATGAGAAAGAGACTAATAACGAAAATGGAGACACCGATAGATGATAAAAATCCGTGTGTCTCATAACTATAGGTGGATGAAATAGGTAGTAAGATGAGCATGATGACTGCACCTACGGCATGGGTCACGCTATTAGCAATTTCCTCTCCAAAACTGAGTTGTTTGCTGAGTTTTAGGCTTGTATTCATTATATTTCCTCCTCTTGAGTATGATGGATTAAGGATAGAGTTTGATGATAGAGTTTAACGGTTTGGCAGCTGGTTTGTATAATAGGATTAGCTGGATCAATTCCTTGGTTCATGTAGTCCACAAAAGCATCGTAGAGTTGCTCTGAACTTGCTTGAGTTTGCAGAGTATTAAGTGTCTGAGCTATTTCTTGAATAGAAAATACAGACTTGAGGGTTGTGATAGCAATCAGACGGGCAATCTGTTGGCGTTGGTATTTTTTCTTGTCAGGCTTTGTCAGGTAACCATGTTTGACATAATTGTTGACCATAGATGCTGTCAGGCCCTTGTCTTTATCAGGAGAGATAGGGGCGCAGACCTGATTGACATAGAGTAAAACCTGGTCCAGATAGAGGTCAATGTTTGGAATTTCTGCCCATTTTGGGTAGGGAAAGGTAGTTTTCATTTCCAACTCCTTTTTATCTAGTTTTAATAACTAGATTATAAAATAATAAAAATAGAAAGTCAAGTTTTAACTGCTTGTAGAAAGACTTAAATTATGCTATGATGGGAGAAACTAGTCAGAAATGAGGAGAAAAGATGGAGATTCGTTTAGCTTTTCCAAATGAAGTAGATGCCATCATGCAGGTGATGGAAGATGCTAAAAAATGTTTAGCAGATGCTGGTAGTGACCAGTGGCAAAATGGTTATCCAAATGCTGATATTATTATTGAAGATATTATCTCAGGTCAAGCCTACGTAGCCTTGGAAGAGGGAGAACTACTAGCATATGCAGCTGTGACCAAAAGTCCAGAGGCAGCCTATGAAGCCATTTATGAAGGAAAATGGCAAGCTGGAGAGTCAGAGTACCTAGTCTTTCACCGTATTGCTGTGGCAGCAGATGTCCAGGGACAGGGGGTTGCTCAGACTTTCCTAGAAGGCTTGATTGAAGGATTTGATTACCTAGATTTTCGCTCAGATACGCATGTTGCAAACGAGGCCATGCAGCATATCTTTGAAAAACTCGGTTTTAAACAGGTTGGTAAGGTTCCAGTTGATGGCGAACGCTTGGCCTATCAAAAATTGAAGAAATAATGCAAAAGAAGTACGTAAAAATGCTCTACTTTTCGCCAATAGGAACCTTGTCTTTGGTTGCTGACGAGCAATATCTGTATGGCATTTGGGTGCAGGAGCAGAAGCATTTTGAGAGGGGACTAGGAGATGAGACGATAGAAGCAGTTGTTAGTCATCCCATTTTAGACCCAGTTATTACTTGCTTAGATGCTTACTTTAAAGGTAAGTCTCAGGATTTATCCAACTTGCCCTTGGCTCCAATCGGAACGGATTTTGAAAAGCGAGTTTGGTCCTATTTACAGAGAATTCCTTATGGTCAGACAGTGACCTATGGACAAATAGCCCAAGATCTGCAAGTGGCTTCTGCTCAAGCAATTGGCGGAGCGGTAGGACGCAATCCTTGGTCTATCCTAGTACCTTGTCATCGTGTGCTGGGAGCATGCAAGCGTCTGACAGGTTATGCTGCAGGAGTGGAAAAGAAAGCTTGGCTCTTGGAGCATGAAGACGCAGATTTTAAAGATATAAACAATAGAAAGTGAAACACATGTTAGAATTTATCGAATACCCAAAATGTTCAACTTGTAAAAAAGCAAAACAAGAATTAAACCAACTCGGTGTAGACTATAAAGCTGTTCACATCGTGGAAGAAACACCTGGTCAAGAAGTCATTTTAAACTGGCTAGAGACCTCAGGTTTCGAGTTGAAGCAATTTTTCAACACCAGTGGAATCAAATACCGTGAATTGGGGCTGAAAGATAAGGTAGGAAGTCTGTCAAACCAAGAAGCGGCCGAGTTGCTAGCAAGCGACGGAATGTTGTTAAAACGACCGATTTTAGTGGAGGATGGAACTGTTAAGCAAATCGGTTATCGAAAACCTTATGAAGAATTGGGATTGAAATAGTTTTTACTTATCTCTTTGATAGATAAAATATATAACCTCCCTGTTTCAAAGTATGATAAACTAGTAGGTAGACAAAGTCTGTATCTGACCGTAGCAAATAATTTCATTGACGGCAGAAGTATGGTAGAATGAATCATTAGCAGGAGAGGATGTTTTTATGAATGTTACAACGATTTTAGCATCAGATTGGTACCAAAATTTGATGCAATTGATTCCGGATGGCAAGCTGTTTAGCTTGCGTTCGGTCTTTGATGGGATCCCAAGAATTGTTCAACAACTTCCAATAACGATTATGTTGACAATTGGTGGTGCTCTTTTTGGCTTGGTTTTGGCACTTCTTTTTGCCATTGTGAAAATCAATCGTGTCAAAATTTTATATCCCTTGCAGGCCTTCTTTGTTAGTTTCTTAAAAGGGACACCGATTTTGGTTCAACTCATGTTGACCTACTACGGAATCCCTTTGGCTTTGAAAGCTCTCAATCAGCAATGGGGAACTGGTTTCAATATCAATGCGATTCCAGCCGCTGCTTTTGCAATTGTCGCCTTTGCCTTTAATGAGGCAGCTTATGCTAGTGAAACTATTCGTGCAGCCATTCTCTCAGTCAATCCTGGTGAGATTGAGGCGGCACGCAGTCTGGGTATGACCCGAGCACAAGTTTATCGTCGCGTAATTATTCCAAATGCAGCCGTTGTGGCAACTCCAACCTTAATCAATTCCCTCATCGGCTTGACCAAAGGAACTTCCCTAGCCTTTAGTGCGGGTGTTGTGGAAGTATTTGCCCAAGCTCAGATTCTGGGTGGAGCTGATTATCGTTACTTTGAGCGCTTCATCTCCGTTGCCCTTGTTTATTGGGTAGTCAATATCGGAATTGAAAGCCTCGGTCGTTTCATCGAGAGAAAAATGGCTATTTCTGCACCCGATACAGTGCAAACAGATGTGAAAGGAGACCTTCGTTAATGATTAAGATTTCGAATTTAAGCAAATCCTTTTCAGGACAGACTGTCTTGGATCATCTGGACTTAGATATTCAAAAAGGGGAAGTTGTAGCCTTGATTGGTTCTTCAGGAGCTGGAAAATCAACTTTTCTTCGTAGTCTCAATTATCTTGAAACTCCTGACAGTGGATCAATTCAGATTGATGATTTCTCAGTTGATTTTTCTAAAATCACTCAGGAAGAAATCCTGGCCCTACGCCGCAAGCTGTCCATGGTTTTCCAACAGTTTAATTTGTTTGAACGCCGAACAGCACTTGATAATGTAAAAGAAGGCTTGGTTGTTGTCAAGAAATTGTCTGACCAAGAAGCGACTAAGATTGCCAAGGAAGAGTTGGCTAAGGTTGGGCTTTCGGACCGTGAAAACCATTACCCTCGTCATTTATCAGGTGGACAAAAGCAACGGGTTGCCTTAGCGCGTGCGCTTGCTATGAAACCAGATGTCTTGCTCTTAGACGAACCAACTTCAGCCCTTGACCCAGAATTGGTTGGTGAAGTAGAGAAGTCTATTGCAGATGCTGCTAAGTCAGGTCAAACCATGATTTTGGTTAGTCATGATATGTCCTTTGTAGCCCAAGTGGCTGATAAGATTCTCTTCTTAGATAAGGGGAAAATCATTGAGTCTGGAACACCGGATGAGATTATCCACCATCCGAAAGAAGAGCGGACAAAAGAATTCTTCGCTAGTTACAAACGGACTTATATTTGATATAATAGATAAAGGAAAACTCAGTTAGTTGGACTAGCTGAGTTTACTCTTTAAAAAAGATAGAAATGAGAGAAATCATGCTACTGCAACTATTTTCTTTATATTTCGAGAGTTTGATCTTGACCACCATCCTCGTCCTGATTTTTTTAGGGATTTGGATTGGACTGAGAGCCATGTCGGGAGTTGATAAGACAGCCAAGGCTCGCCAAGCCCATCTCTATGATATGATTATGATTGGGGTCTTGGTTGTTCCAGTATTATCCTTTGCGGTTATGAGTTTAATTCTTGTTTTCAAAGCATAATCCTTGCTTGATTGACAAGAAAGAGTTAGAATAAAGATAGTTACAACAAGAAAGAAGGAATCTATATGTACGATACTATTATTATCGGTGCTGGACCTGCAGGGATGACTGCGGCCTTGTATGCTGCTCGAAGCAATCTGAAAGTAGCCTTGATTGAAGGTGGTCTGCCAGGTGGTCAGATGAATAATACATCTGATATTGAAAATTACCCAGGATACGCTAATATTAGTGGGCCAGAATTGGCAGAAAAGATGTTTGAACCGCTTGAAAATCTTGGTGTTGAGCACATTTATGGTTATGTTGAAAATGTCGAAGACCATGGTGATTTTAAGAAAGTGATTACTGATGACCAAACGTATGAAACTCGTACAGTTATCGTAGCAACTGGTTCTAAACACCGTCCTTTGGGAGTACCTGGAGAAGAAGAACTGAATAGTCGTGGTGTTTCTTACTGTGCCGTGTGTGATGGTGCTTTCTTCCGTGACCAAGATTTGTTGGTAGTTGGTGGCGGAGATTCAGCTGTCGAAGAAGCCCTCTTCTTGACTCGTTTTGCTAAGACTGTTACCATTGTTCACCGTCGTGACCAACTTCGTGCCCAAAAGGTTTTACAAGACCGCGCCTTTGCGAATGAGAAAATCAGCTTTATCTGGGATTCTGTAGTGAAGGAAATCAAGGGTGAAAACAGAGTAGAATCTGTCGTTTTTGAAAATGTGAAAACAGGTCAAGTGACAGAACAAGCCTTCGGTGGTGTCTTTATCTATGTTGGATTGGATCCTCTTAGCGATTTTGTTAAAGAATTGAATATCCAAGATCAGGCAGGTTGGATTGTGACAGATAACCACATGAAAACTGCAGTTGACGGTATCTTTGCAGTTGGAGATGTTCGCCAGAAAGACCTTCGTCAAGTGACAACAGCAGTTGGAGATGGAGCTATCGCTGGTCAAGAAGCTTATAAATTTATCACAGAACATAGTTAATCATAAAAAAGTTTCCAATCAGATGACTGGAAACTTTTTTTATAGTCTATTTCGAAAAACTTCGTACATGAGAATGGCTGCAGCAACACTGGCATTGAGACTTTGAACATGTCCATTCATCGGAATGGTAATCATCTCATCGACCTGTTTTTTGATATTGCTAGAGATGCCTTTTCCTTCATTTCCGATGATGAGGGCAATTTTCCCTTTTGTATTCCACTTATGGCAAGGAGTACCGTTCATATCCGTTCCAAAGGTCCAGAAGCCTTCATCCTTGAGTTTGTCCAGAGTTTGGCTCAGATTGGTCACTCGAGCGATTGGAACGTGCTCAATAGCACCTGTGGCCGTTTTAGCAACGACAGGAGTAACTCCGACAGCACGGTGCTTGGGAATGATGACACCTGAAACATTGGTCGCATCAGCGGTTCTCAAGATGGAACCTAGATTATGAGGGTCAGTTAACCCATCCAGAATCAATAGAAGTGGATTTTCTTCTTGGCGTGTTTTGGCAAGGATTTGGTCCAGTTCGCTATAGGCAAATTCGGATACTCGTAGAACGAAACCTTGGTGGACAGCACCTTCAGTCATCTCAGAGAGGGATTTTTTTGAAGTCCAAGAAATGGATACTTTTTTTTCTGTAGCCAGTTCCTTGACTTTCTCAACATTCTTACCTCGGAGATCTTCTTGGAGGTAAAGTTTGTTCCCTGTGTTTGCAAGGAGGGCTTCGGTAACGGCGTGGACGCCATAGACAATATCATTTGTTTTCATGCCTCTATTATAACACAAAACCCCGTCTTGCAACGGGATTTTATTTATTCAAGAATCAGTAGACCATCTTTAACTTCAAATGGGTCTTTTTCATTGATACGATCGTAAAACATGATTCCGTTGATGTGGTCAATTTCATGCTGAACAACGATGGAGTTGTAGCCTTTGAGCTTGATACGGTGTTTTTCGCCGTCCTTGTCAAAGTAGTCAACAGTAACGCGAGCATGGCGAACAACATAGCCAGGCACATTGCGGTCAACAGAGAGGCAACCTTCTCCTTCGCCAAGAGCAGCGTCTTGAACAGAGTGAGAGACGATTTTTGGATTGTACATAATGGCTTGTAAGTCGTAGGCTTCCTGCGGAGTTTCACCTTCTTCAACAATGTTTGGTACCAAAACAGCGATAATACGTTTTGAGATATCTAATTGAGGAGCAGCAAGTCCAACACCACCTCGGAGCCCCATCTTTTCAGCCATGACAGGATCTTGGGAATGTTTGAGGAATTGCATCATCTTTTCACCGAGAATGATTTCCTGGTCAGACAAGGGGAAAGTGACTTCCTCAGCAACCGCGCGTAGAGTTGGATTTCCCTCGCGGATAATATCTTTCATATCAATTAAGTGAGCAGCTTTTGTAATACGTTCTATTGCAGACATTTTCTCTCCTTTCATTACCTCTACATGATAACACAAAATGACAAGGATTGAAAGCATTACGGCATCGAGCTTTTATAGAAAATGTCTACTAGGTTCGATTCAATTGTGAAAGAATTACTTATCTGTGATATAATAAAAAGAAAAGGCTTGCATTAGAAAGTAGGGAGAATAAAGATGCAAAGAAGACAAGATAGACATAAACGTGGACCAGTTTTTCATTTTGTGAGAGGCTTTGTAAACTTTTTTAGGAGTTATCGCAAGTGGAGCAATAAGGGATTTGTGGCGATACTCTTGCTAGCAGTTGCTTTATCAATGGGCTTGGTCTTGTTGTTTGAAAGCTTCCAAGGAATCCCCTTAACCAGTCAAAAAAAGGATGCCATTTCTCAAGAAGCAAATAAGACCAATCAAAATACTAAAGATCAGGAAGAGGAAAAAACTGCTAGAATTATGGCCAATGGGGACCTCCTTTATCATATTCCTATTTATCGTTCGGCTTTAAAAGAAGATGGGACCTATGATTTTCATGAGAATTTTGATTATGTGAAACCATGGCTCAAACAAGCAGACCTAATTATAGGTGATTTTGAAGGTACTGTGAACAAGGACCACTATTTGGCAGGTTATCCTCTATTTAATGCACCTGGTGAAGTTATGGATGCCATCAAGGATGCCGGTTATCAAGTGCTAGACTTGGCGCATAACCATATCCTAGATTCACAAATAGAAGGTGTGGTTTCAACAGCAGATGCTATTGAGAAGGCAGGAATGACACCTATTGGAGTGTATACGCATGAGTCACGTGATCAAGCTCCACTGGTTATCAAGGAAGTGAACGGCATCAAGGTTGCACTTTTAGCCTATTCTTATGGTTTTAATGGAATTGAGCAAAGTATTTCTCAAGAAGACTATAACCGCTATCTTTCAGACCTAAATGAAGACAAGATGAAGGCTGAAATTGAACGAGCAGAGAAGGAAGCAGATATCACCATTATCATGCCTCAGATGGGTGTGGAGTATCGCTTGGAACCAACTGAAGAACAAAAGGCTCTTTATCACAAGATGATCGATTGGGGAGCGGATATTATCTTTGGAGGGCACCCTCACGTAGTTGAACCATCTGAAACGGTTGAAAAAGATGGGGACAAGAAACTCATTATCTATTCAATGGGGAACTTCATTTCCAATCAACGAATTGAAACCATGCAAGATGAAGAGAATGCTAAGTGGACAGAGCGCGGCGTGCTCATGGATGTGACTATTAAGAAAAAAGCCGGTAAGACGACAATCGAAACTGCAAAAGCGCATCCTTCTTGGGTAAACCGTACACCAAAAGGAACCTATTCTCCAGAAGGTTATCCACTATTCCTATACCAAACTTATATCTTAGAAGATTTTATCGAGGGTGGTAGTCATCGTGACCAGTTAGATGAAGCGACTAAGGAACGAATTGATACAGCCTACAAAGAAATGAACGAACATGTGGGATTGAAGTGGGACTAGCTTGAATCCAGAGGAAAGTAAATGACGATTAAGGTAATTGCAACAGATATGGATGGGACCTTGCTGGATGCTAGAGGCCAGCTTGATCTCCCACGTTTGGAAAAGATTTTAGATCAGTTGGATAAAAGGGGTATTCGTTTTGTCATTGCGACTGGGAATGAAATTCACCGCATGAGGCAACTACTGGAGCACTTGGTCGATCGGGTGGTTCTGGTTGTTGCAAACGGTGCTCGTATTTTTGAAAACAATGAACTGATTCAGGCTCAGACTTGGGATGATGCCATTGTCGATAAGGCTTTGGCTCATTTTAAGGGTCGAGCGTGTCAGGATCAGTTTGTTGTAACGTCTATGAAGGGTGGTTTCGTCAAAGAAGGTACGATTTTTACAGACCTTGAAAGTTTTATGACTCCAGAAATGATTGAAAAATTCTACCAACGGATGCAATTTGTGGACGAATTAACCTCTGACCTCTTTGGTGGTGTGCTCAAGATGAGTATGGTTGTTGGTGAGGAACGTTTGAGTTCGGTCTTGGAAGAAATCAATGACCTCTTTGATGGCCGTGTTCGTGCTGTATCGAGTGGCTATGGTTGCATTGATATCCTTCAAGCTGGAATTCATAAAGCATGGGGCTTGGAAGAATTACTCAAGCGCTGGGACTTGACCTCCCAACAAATCATGGCTTTTGGTGACAGTGAAAATGATGTTGAAATGCTTGAAATGGCTGGAATTGCCTATGCGATGGAAAATGCTGATGATAAAGCCAAAGCTGTGGCTACTGCTCTAGCGCCAGCCAATAGCCAAGGAGGAGTTTATCAAATCTTGGAAAACTGGTTAGAAAAAGGAGAATGAAGTGGCAGTACAGTTATTAGAAAATTGGTTACTAAAGGAACAAGAAAAAATCCAAACCAAGTATCGTCACTTAAATCAGGTTTCTGTTGTAGAGCCAGACATTCTTTTTATTGGGGATTCCATTGTCGAATATTATCCTCTGCAGGAACTATTTGGGACTTCGAAGACGATTGTCAATCGAGGCATTCGAGGGTATCAGACAGGGCTGTTATTAGAAAATCTAGATGCGCATCTGTACGGTGGAGCAGTAGATAAAATTGTCCTTTTGATTGGGACAAATGATATCGGAAAAGATGTGCCTGTGAATGAGGCTCTCAATAACCTCGAAGCTATCATACAATCCATTGCTCGCGATTATCCATTGACTGAGATTAAATTGCTTTCTATTTTGCCAGTCAATGAGGGAGAAGAGTACAAGCAGACAGTCTATATCCGCACGAATGAAAAAATTCAGAAATGGAATCAAGCCTATCAAGAGCTTGCTTCTGCCTATATGCAGGTAGAATTTGTGCCAGTTTTTGATAGTTTGACAGACCAGGCAGGTCAACTCAAAAAAGATTATACAACTGATGGGTTGCACCTTAGTGTTGCTGGTTATCAGGTTTTGACAAAATCTTTGAAAGACTATCTTTTGTAGTTAATTGCTTTCCTTTTTGCATTTTTGTGTTAGATAAGGTATAATGGTTTTATTGTCTTTTGGGGTCGTTACGGATTCGACAGGCATTATGAGGCATATTTTGCGACTCGTGTGGCGACGTAAACGCTCAGTTAAATATAACTGCAAAAAATAACACTTCTTACGCTCTAGCTGCCTAAAAACCAGCAGGCGTGACCCGATTTGGATTGCTCGTGTTCAATGACAGGTCTTATTATTAGCGAGATACGATCAAGTCTTGTCTAGCGGCTTGATAAGAGATTGATAGACTCGCGGTTTCTAGGCTTGAGTTATGTGTCGAGGGACTGTTAAACGAATACATAACCTATGGTTGTAGACAAATATGTTAGCAGATGTTTGGACGTGGGTTCGACTCCCACCGGCTCCATTATTCCTTTGCATTCTTTTGCATTCCTTGGTAAAACGTTGTTAAATCAACGTTTTTTATTTTTGTCTTTGGTATTCCTTGGTATTCTTTTGCGAAAAAAGAATACAACATTTTGTTGTATCCTAAATATTAAATCAAGTCCTGAATTTTCTTAAGTTTTTATCATATTTTCTGTTATAATTAAGGTGCCTTAAGAAAAATAATGAAAAAACTAAATGTTTTTCATATAGTTTTCATTTTTTGTGTTATAATTAAGGTGCCTTAAGAAAAATATTAAGGTGCCTTAAGAAAAATATTAAGGTGCCTTAAGAAAAATAATGAAAAAACTAAATGTTTTTCATATAGTTTTCATTGTTTTAATAGTTTAAAGTCAATCTTATTTTTCTCTAATAGAAAATAATGAAAAAGTAGGTTTAGAAAGAGGTAAGTATCTATGTCTTCTCATAAAAAAGTGTCACTCTCTGAGATTAATCAATCTATCGATACTCCAAATAACAATCATTTCTGGCAAAATTTAAATGCCTTTTTAGGTCCGGGTGCTCTTGTCGCAGTTGGTTATATGGATCCAGGAAACTGGATTACCAGTGTAGTCGGTGGTGCTTCCTATAAGTATAGTCTCTTGTTTGTTATCTTGATTTCATCTCTCATTGCCATGCAACTTCAGCAGATGGCAGGAAAGCTTGGTATTGTAACCCAGATGGACCTGGCTCAAGCAACGGCTCATCATTCACCTAAATGGCTTCGTTATAGTCTATGGGTGATTTTAGAATTAGCCTTGATGGCGACAGATCTGGCAGAAGTTCTAGGTTCAGCGATTGCTCTCAATCTTCTCTTTAAGATTCCGATTATGATAGCAATTCTCTTGACCGTGTTGGATGTTTTTCTCTTATTGCTTCTGATGAAATTTGGCTTTAAGAAGATTGAAGCTATTGTGACAACACTGATTTTAACCATTCTAGCAATTTTTACCTATCTGGTAGCTTTGTCACATCCAAGCTTCCAAGGAATCGTTGAGGGTTATCTACCGAATGCAACCTTATTTGAAAGTCCCTTGCCAGGGCATGAAAGTCAATTAACCTTGGCACTAGGGATCGTGGGAGCAACGGTTATGCCCCATAACCTCTATTTGCATTCTTCCTTGTCACAAACTCGGAAAATCAATCACAAGGACAAGAATGATGTTCGAAAAGCCGTGCGCTTTATGACCTGGGATTCAAATCTCCAATTATCCTTGGCCTTTGTGGTTAACTCCCTTCTATTAATTCTCGGGGCGGCTCTCTTTTTCGGCCATGCATCTGAGATTTCTGCCTTCTCTCAAATGTATAATGCCTTGCAGGATTCTACTATTGCAGGAGCTATAGCTAGCTCGACCTTATCAACCTTGTTTGCCTTGGCTTTATTAGCCAGTGGTCAAAATTCGACAATTACGGGTACCTTGACTGGACAAATCGTTATGGAAGGTTTCTTGCATATGAGATTACCTCAATGGTTCATTCGTTTGGCAACTCGTCTCTTTGCCTTGTTGCCTGTCATGATTGTAGCGGTTCTGTTTGGTCATCAGGAAAAAACATTAGATCAGTTATTGGTTTATTCACAAGTCTTTCTTTCGATTGCTCTTCCATTTTCAATCTTCCCACTGATTTATCTAACTTCTAAGAAATCACTGATGGGAGAATTTACCAATGCCAAATGGAATACCATCCTTGGCTATATCGTTTCCATTATCTTAACAATTCTCAATGTGAAATTGTTATTTGATATTTTCTAAGAAATTCACCCGAGTTATAAAACAAGCATATAAGAAAAAAGATACCCAAGATTTCTGTACTGCACCCCAAAAGTTAGACAGAAAAAATCTAACTTTTGGGGTGTTTTATTATGAAATTGAGTTATGATGATAAAGTTCAGATCTATGAACTTAGAAAACAAGGATATAGCTTAGAGAAGCTT
>NZ_JASHCQ010000021.1:0-28679 GCF_047464035.1 Streptococcus mitis | reverse complement strand
TATGTTTTGTCATAGTAGACCTCATTTCTAACTCAAACGTCTCACACTTAATTCCACCATAAAAATCCGTTTTAGACTAATTTCCACTTTGGTTGGGCAAGTGGAAGTTACTTTGAGAAATTAGCAAATTTTATAAAAAAGCAATCTGGATAGAGAAAAAGCCTAAATCGTGTTATAATGAAGCAATAGAATTCTTAGAAAGAGTGGATGTCTTTTTGATAACACCTACTTATGAATGGCAGTTTGCCCCGCAGGTTGAAGATGCGGATTTTACAAAGATAGCCAAGAAGGCTGGACTGGGTCCTGAGGTGGCTCGGTTATTATTTGAGAGAGGGATTCAGGACCAAGCAAGTCTGAAGAAGTTTTTAGAACCGTCCTTGGAGGACTTGCACGACCCTTATCTACTCCATGATATGGATAAGGCGGTGGGACGGATTCGTCAGGCCATTGAAGAAGGGGAAAATATCCTCGTTTACGGTGATTATGATGCGGATGGCATGACTTCGGCTTCGATTGTGAAGGAAAGCTTGGAACAGCTTGGTGCTGAGTGCCGGGTTTATCTGCCCAATCGTTTTACCGACGGTTATGGACCTAATGCCAGTGTTTACAAATATTTTATCGAGCAAGAAGGAATTTCCTTGATTGTGACGGTGGACAATGGAGTTGCGGGTCACGAAGCCATTGAACTGGCTCAGTCTATGGGAGTAGATGTCATTGTGACTGACCACCATTCCATGCCTGAAACCTTACCAGATGCCTATGCTATTGTCCATCCTGAACATCCGGATGCAGATTATCCTTTCAAATATTTGGCTGGTTGTGGAGTGGCTTTCAAGCTGGCTTGTGCCCTGTTAGAAGAAGTGCAAGTGGAATTGCTTGATTTGGTCGCTATTGGTACCATTGCTGATATGGTGAGTCTGACGGATGAAAACCGTATTTTGGTGCAATATGGTCTGGAAATGTTGGGACACACTCAACGAATTGGTCTTCAAGAAATGCTGGACATGGCTGGGATTGCTGCTAACGAGGTGACAGAAGAGACAGTTGGTTTCCAGATTGCCCCTCGTTTGAATGCCTTGGGTCGCTTGGATGATCCTAATCCTGCCATTGATTTGTTGACTGGATTTGACGAAGAGGAAGCTCACGAGATTGCCCTTATGATTCATCAGAAAAACGAAGAGCGCAAGGAAATCGTCCAGTCTATCTATGAAGAAGCTAAGACTATGGTGGATCCTGAAAAGAAGGTCCAAGTCTTGGGCAAGGAAGGCTGGAATCCTGGAGTTCTAGGAATCGTAGCTGGTCGTTTGTTGGAAGAATTGGGACAGACAGTCATTGTTCTTAATATAGAAGACGGTCGTGCCAAGGGTAGTGCTCGTAGTGTGGAAGCGGTCGATATTTTTGAAGCTCTGGATCCTCATCGAGACCTCTTTATCGCATTCGGCGGTCATGCTGGCGCAGCAGGGATGACGCTGGAAGCTGAGAAACTCTCAGATTTATCTCAGGTTTTGGAAGATTATGTCCGTGAAAAAGGCGCAGATGCTGCTGGCAAGAACAAGTTAAACTTAGATGAAGAGCTAGACTTGGAGACACTTAGCTTGGAAACGGTCAAAAGTTTTGAACGTTTAGCTCCCTTTGGAATGAACAATCAGAAACCTGTCTTTTATATCAAGGATTTTCAGGTCGAAAATGCTCGTACTATGGGGGCAGGCAATGCCCATCTCAAGCTGAAAATTTCCAAGGGTGAGGCGAGTTTTGAAGTGGTGGCCTTCGGACAAGGCAGATGGGCGACAGAGTTTTCTCAAACCAAAAATCTAGAGTTGGCGGTTAAATTGTCTGTCAACCAATGGAATGGCCAAACTGCCCTCCAGTTGATGATGGTGGATGCGCGTGTGGAGGGTGTTCAACTCTTTAACATTCGTGGGAAAAATGCAGTCTTACCAGAAGGGGTTCCAATCTTGGATTTTGCTGGAGAAGTGCCAAATCTGGCGGCTAGTGAAGCTATTGTCGTGAAAACCGTTCCAGAGGATATTACTCAGCTGAAGACCATTTTTCAGAAACAGAATTTTTCCGCTGTCTATTTCAAAAATGACATTGACAAGGCCTATTATCTGACAGGTTATGGGACTAGAGATCAGTTTGCCAAATTGTACAAGACTATCTACCAGTTTCCAGAGTTTGATATTCGCTACAAGCTCAAGGATTTGGCTGCTTATCTTAATATTCAACAAATCTTGCTGGTCAAGATGATTCAAGTGTTTGAAGAACTAGGTTTTGTGACAATCAAAGATGGGGTCATGACAGTCAATAAAGAGGCACCAAAGCGGGAAATCGGAGAAAGTCAGATTTACCAAAATCTCAAACAAACCGTCAAAGACCAAGAAATGATGGCGCTGGGTACCGTGCAAGAAATTTATGACTTTTTAATGGAAAAATAGTAGAAGTAGGAAAGAGTTGGGTAACCAGCTCTTTTTTGAAAACAAATCTTCATTTTGAAAATCATCAAAAAAATGGTATAATGGTAGGAAAAGATTCGGCTAAAAGTAGTGCTTTTAGAATAAAAGGGCAAGTAACCCTATAATCAAAATAAATTAAGCTTTCGGAGGAAAAATGAGTAATATCAGTTTAACAACACTTGGTGGTGTACGTGAAAACGGGAAAAATATGTATATCGCTGAAATCGATGGATCTATTTTCGTTTTGGATGCAGGTCTAAAATACCCTGAAAATGAACAACTAGGGGTGGATGTGGTCATTCCCAATATGGACTACCTTTTTGAAAATAGTGACCGTATCGCTGGGGTCTTCTTGACCCACGGCCATGCGGATGCCATTGGTGCTCTGCCTTATCTCTTGGCTGAAGCCAAGGTGCCTGTATTTGGCTCTGAGTTGACCATTGAGTTGGCCAAACTCTTTGTCAAAGGAAATGACACAGTTAAGAAATTTAATGATTTCCATGTCATCGATGAGGATTCGGAGATTGATTTTGGAGGGACTGTGGTTTCCTTCTTCCGTACGACCCACTCTATCCCAGAAAGTCTGGGTATTGTCTTGAAGACAGCTGAAGGTAGCATTGTTTATACAGGAGACTTCAAATTTGACCAGACAGCTAGTGAATCCTATGCGACAGACTTCGCTCGTTTGGCAGAAATCGGTCGTGATGGAGTTCTAGCTCTTCTTAGCGATTCAGCCAATGCAGATAGCAATATCCAAGTGGCTAGTGAAAGTGAAGTTGGGGATGAAATCACTCAAACCATTTCGGACTGGGATGGTCGTATCATTGTTGCAGCAGTAGCCAGCAACCTCTCTCGTATTCAGCAGGTGTTTGACGCTGCGGATGCAACAGGCCGTCGTGTGGTCTTGACAGGATTTGATATTGAAAATATTGTCCGTACTGCTATTCGCCTTAAGAAATTGTCCCTAGCTAACGAGAGTCTTTTGATTAAACCGAAAGATATGTCTCGCTTTGAAGACCATGAGTTGATTATCCTTGAGACAGGTCGTATGGGTGAGCCTATCAACGGTCTTCGAAAGATGTCGATTGGTCGCCACCGTTATGTGGAAATTAAGGACGGTGATTTGGTCTATATCGTAACCACTCCGTCTATCGCCAAAGAAGCAGTCATGGCACGTGTGGAAAACATGATTTACCAAGCTGGCGGGGTTGTCAAACTGATCACTCAAAGCTTGCGTGTGTCAGGGCACGGGAATGCGCGTGACTTGCAGTTGATGATCAATCTCTTGCAACCCAAGTATCTCTTCCCAATTCAAGGGGAATACCGTGAGTTGGATGCCCATGCTAAGGCTGCTATGGCAGTTGGAATGTTGCCAGAACGCATTTTTATCCCTAAAAAGGGAACCAGCATGGCTTATGAGAATGGGGACTTTGTCCCAGCTGGCGCGGTTTCAGCAGGGGATGTCTTGATTGACGGAAATGCTATTGGTGATGTTGGAAATGTGGTTCTTCGTGACCGTAAGGTCTTGTCAGAGGATGGTATTTTCATCGTCGCAATCACCGTTAACCGTCGTGAGAAGAAAATTGTGGCCAAGGCTCGTGTTCATACGCGCGGATTTGTTTATCTCAAGAAGAGTCGCGATATTCTCCGTGAAAGTTCAGAATTGATTAACCAAACGGTAGAAGACTATCTGCAAGGAGATGACTTTGACTGGGCAGATCTCAAAGGGAAGGTTCGTGATAATCTGACCAAGTACCTCTTTGACCAAACCAAACGTCGTCCAGCTATTTTACCAGTGGTGATGGAAGCGAAATAATTGTTGAAATAAACAGAGAGAAAGTCGAGTTTCGGCTTTTTCTTATAGAAAAATAGAGGAAAAAATTATGGCAGTAATGAAAATCGAGTATTACTCACAAGTCTTGGATATGGAGTGGGGGGTGAATGTCCTCTACCCTGATGCCAATCGAGTGGAAGAACCAGAGTGTGAAGATATTCCCGTCTTGTATCTCTTGCACGGGATGTCTGGGAATCATAATAGTTGGCTCAAACGGACCAATGTAGAACGCTTGCTTCGGGGGACTAATCTCATCGTTGTTATGCCCAATACCAGCAACGGTTGGTACACTGATACCCAGTATGGTTTTGACTATTACACAGCTCTAGCGGAGGAATTGCCACAGGTTCTGAAACGCTTCTTCCCTAATATGACTAGCAAGCGTGAAAAGACCTTTATCGCTGGCCTCTCTATGGGAGGCTACGGCTGCTTTAAATTGGCTCTTGCTACAAATCGTTTTTCTCATGCAGCTAGCTTTTCAGGTGCCCTTAGTTTTCAAGATTTTTCTCCTGAGAGTCAAAATCTAGGAACACCTGCTTATTGGAGAGGTGTGTTTGGGGAGATTAAAGATTGGACAGCTAGCCCCTATTCTCTTGAAAGCCTGGCTAAAAAGTCGGACAAAAAGACCAAGCTTTGGGCTTGGTGTGGCGAGCAGGATTTCTTGTATAAAGCCAATAATTTAGCAGTGAAAAATCTCAAAAAACTGGGCTTTGATGTGACCTATAGCCATAGCGCTGGAACTCACGAATGGTATTACTGGGAAAAACAATTGGAACGTTTTTTAGCAACCCTACCGATTGATTTCAAATTAGAAGAGAGATTGTCATAATTTAGTTTTCTTTCAGCTTGTTTTAGTAAAATAGACTTTATTTGCTAGAAAGGTAGATGGAAATGCGCTGGATTTTTCGTTTGATAGGGGCTTTCTTTTCTTTTGTGTGGCGTTTGTTTTGGCGCCTGGTTTGGATAGTTGTGCTCTTATGTGCGCTTGCTTTCGGACTTCTCTGGTATCTGAACGGGGATTTTCAAGGAACGCTAAAGCAAGCAGAACGGTCAGTAAAAATTGGTCAACAAAGTATCGACCAATGGGAAAAAACAGGGCAACTGCCTAAGTTGAATCAGATAGATAGCCACCAACACTCTGAAGGAAGGTGGCCACAGGCTTCTGCTCGTATTTACTTGGATCCCCAGATGGATTCACGCTTTCAAGAAGCTTATGTAGAAGCAATTCAGAACTGGAATCAAACTGGTGCTTTTAACTTTGAAATCGTGACTGAGTCTAGTAAAGCAGATATTATAGCTACGGAGATGAATGACGGAGGCACTCCTGTGGCAGGAGAGGCGGAAAGTCAGACCAACCTCTTAACAGGACAATTCTTGTCTGTCACGGTGCGTCTGAATCACTATTATCTGTCCAATCCTAACTATGGCTATTCCTATGAGCGCATTGTCCATACGGCAGAACATGAGTTGGGTCATGCGATTGGCTTGGACCATACAGATGAGAAGTCTGTCATGCAACCTGCGGGTTCCTTTTATGGTATCCAGGAAGAGGATGTTGCAAACCTCCGAAAAATATATGAGACTAGTGAGTAGGGAACAATCTTTCCCTACTTTTTTGCTATAATGGAACTATGAATAACTTGATTAAATCAAAACTAGAGCTCTTGCCGACCAGTCCTGGTTGCTACATTCACAAGGATAAAAACGGCACCATTATCTATGTAGGAAAGGCTAAAAATCTGCGAAACCGTGTGAGGTCCTATTTCCGCGGAAGTCATGATACTAAGACAGAGGCTCTAGTGTCTGAGATTGTGGATTTTGAATTTATTGTTACGGAGTCCAATATTGAGGCACTTCTCCTAGAAATCAACCTGATCAAGGAAAATAAGCCTAAATACAATATCATGCTCAAGGATGACAAGTCTTATCCTTTCATCAAAATTACCAATGAACGCTATCCTCGTTTGATTATTACCCGACAGGTCAAGAAGGACGGAGGTCTTTATTTCGGACCCTATCCAGATGTGGGCGCAGCCAATGAAATCAAGCGGTTGCTGGATCGGATTTTTCCTTTTCGTAAGTGTACCAATCCGCCCTCTAAGGTCTGTTTTTACTACCATATCGGCCAATGTTTGGCCCACACCATCTGTAAGAAAGATGAGGCTTATTTCAAGTCCATGGCCCAGGAGGTTTCTGACTTTCTAAAAGGGCAGGATGATAAAATTATCGATGACCTAAAGGGCAAAATGGCAGCTGCAGCCCAGTCTATGGAGTTTGAACGTGCAGCGGAATACCGTGATCTGATTCAGGCCATTGGAACACTTCGGACCAAGCAACGGGTCATGGCTAAGGATCTCCAAAACCGCGATGTTTTTGGCTACTATGTGGATAAGGGATGGATGTGTGTTCAGGTTTTCTTTGTTCGTCAGGGCAAGCTTATTGAGCGAGATGTCAATCTTTTCCCCTACTACAATGATCCGGATGAGGACTTTCTAACCTATGTGGGACAATTCTATCAAGAAAAATCTCACTTGGTTCCCAATGAGGTACTGATTCCGCAGGATATTGATGAAGAAGCCGTCAAGGCCATAGTGGATACTAGGATTCTCAAACCCCAGCGTGGAGAGAAAAAGCAACTGGTCAATCTGGCTATAAAGAATGCTCGAGTCAGCCTAGAGCAGAAATTTAACCTGCTAGAGAAATCTGTCGAAAAAACACAGGGGGCTATTGAAAATCTAGGACGTTTGCTCCAAATACCGACCCCAGTCCGCATCGAGTCCTTCGATAATTCTAATATCATGGGAACTAGTCCTGTTTCAGCCATGGTGGTCTTTGTCAACGGCAAACCAAGTAAAAAAGATTACCGTAAGTATAAAATCAAGACCGTAGTCGGGCCAGACGACTATGCCAGTATGCGAGAGGTCATTCGCAGACGCTATGGTCGAGTACAGCGTGACGGTTTGACTCCTCCAGATTTGATTGTGATTGATGGGGGACAAGGTCAAGTCAATATTGCCAAGCAAGTCATCCAAGAGGAGCTGGGTTTGGATATTCCCATTGCTGGTCTGCAAAAGAATGACAAGCACCAAACCCATGAATTGCTCTTTGGAGATCCGCTTGGGGTGGTGGAGCTGTCTCGCAATTCTCAGGAATTTTTCCTCCTCCAACGCATTCAGGATGAGGTGCACCGCTTTGCTATTACTTTCCACCGTCAACTGCGCTCCAAAAATTCTTTTTCATCACAACTGGATGGAATTGACGGTCTGGGACCTAAACGCAAGCAGAATCTCATGAAACATTTCAAGTCTCTGACTAAAATCAAGGAAGCCAGTGTGGATGATATTGTTGAAGTTGGAGTGCCTAGAGCCGTTGCAGAGGCTGTGCAGAGGAAGTTGAACCCGCAGGAGGCAGAAGCCTTGCTTCAAGTTGCGGAAGAACAAGTAGATTACCAAACAGAAGGAGAGCACAATGAATCATAAAATCGCAATTTTATCAGATATTCATGGCAATGCGACGGCGCTAGAAGCAGTGATTGCAGATGCTAGAATTCAAGGAGTCAGTGAATACTGGCTTCTGGGAGATATTTTTCTTCCCGGTCCCGGTGCAAATGACTTGGTCGCCCTGTTAAAGGACCTTCCTATCACAGCTCGTGTTCGAGGCAATTGGGATGATTGTGTCCTTGAGGCCTTGGATGGTGAATATGGTTTGGAAGATCCACAAGAAATCCAGTCAATGCGAATGACCCAGTTTTTGATGGAGCGAATGGATCCTGCAACGATTGTCTGGCTACGAAGCTTGCCTTTGCTGGAAAAGAAAGAAGTTGAGGGACTGCATTTTTCTCTCTCACATAATTTACCTGACAAAAATTATGGGGGTGACTTGTTGGTTGGGAATGATACAGAAAAATTTGACCAACTGCTAGATGAGGAAACGGACGTGGCAGTCTATGGTCATGTCCACAAGCAGTTGCTTCGTTACGGCAGTCAAGGGCAACAAATCATCAATCCAGGGTCGATTGGCATGCCCTATTTTAATTGGGAGGCGTTAAAAAATCACCGTGCCCAGTATGCCGTGATAGAAGTTGAAGATGGGGAATTGGTAAATATCCTATTTCGTAAAGTTGCTTATGACTATGAAGCGGAGTTGGAGTTGGCCAAATTCAAGGGGCTTCCTTTTATCGAAATGTATGAAGAGCTACGAAGAGAAGACAACTATCAGGGGCACAATCTGGAACTATTAGCAAGCTTAATAGAAAAGCATGGGTATGTAGAAGATGTGAAGAATTTCTTGGAGGCTATAAAGTCAGAATATAAGATAGACTAGTTTCTTTAAGTAACTGAAAATTAATTGGAACTGGATGAGGGGATTCCTGATTTAAATGATTTTCTTCATTCGGTTGCTTATCCTTGTTCCAGTTTGTCTCTACGAAAAATCTCTGCAAGCTCTTTCAAATTATGGTAGAATGGAAGCAGTAGAATTAGAAAAGGAAATCGATTATGAAATTTCTTGAATTAAATAAAAAACGTCATGCGACTAAGCAGTTCACTGATAAGCCGGTTGATCCAAAAGATGTGCGTACGGCTATCGAAATTGCAACCTTGGCACCAAGCGCCCACAACAGCCAGCCTTGGAAATTTGTGGTTGTACGTGAGAAAAATGCCGAACTAGCAAAATTGGCTTACGGTTCAAACTTTGAACAGATATCATCAGCACCTGTAACTATTGCCTTGTTTACAGACACAGATTTGGCTAAACGTGCTCGTAAGATTGCCCGAGTTGGTGGTGCTAATAACTTTTCTGAAGCGCAACTTCAATATTTTATGAAGAATTTGCCTGCTGAATTTGCCCGTTACAATGAACAACAAGTCAGCGACTACCTAGCCCTCAATGCAGGTTTGGTTGCTATGAACTTGGTTCTGGCTCTTACAGACCAAGGAATCGGATCAAATCTTATTCTTGGTTTTGACAAATCAAAAGTCAATGAAGTTTTGGATATCGAAGACCGCTTCCGCCCAGAACTCTTGATTACAGTGGGATACACAGACGAAAAATTGGAACCAAGTTACCGCTTGCCAGTAGATGAAATCATCGAGAAAAGATAGAAAGAAGAAAAAAATGACAACAATTGATTTTACAGCAGAAGTAGAAAAACGCAAAGAAGACCTCTTGGCTGACTTGTTTAGCCTTTTGGAAATCAACTCAGAACGTGACGATAGCAAGGTTGATGCCCAGCATCCATTTGGACCTGGGCCGGTAAAAGCCTTGGAAAAATTCCTTGAAATCGCAGACCGCGATGGCTACCCAACTAAAAATGTTGACAACTATGCAGGACATTTTGAGTTTGGTGAAGGAGAAGAAGTTCTCGGTATCTTTGCCCACATGGACGTGGTTCCAGCTGGTAGCGGTTGGGACACAGACCCTTACACACCAACTATCAAAGACGGTCGCCTTTATGCGCGTGGGGCTTCAGATGACAAGGGACCTACAACAGCTTGTTACTATGGTTTGAAAATCATCAAAGAATTGGGACTTCCAACTTCTAAGAAAGTTCGTTTCATCGTTGGAACAGATGAAGAATCAGGTTGGGCAGACATGGACTACTATTTCGAGCACGTAGGACTTGCAAAACCAGACTTTGGTTTCTCTCCAGACGCTGAATTCCCTATCATCAATGGTGAAAAAGGAAATATCACGGAATACCTCCACTTTGCAGGAGAAAACAATGGTGCCGCTCGTCTTCATAGCTTCACAGGTGGACTGCGTGAAAATATGGTACCAGAATCAGCAACAGCAGTCGTTTCAGGTGATTTGGCTGACTTGCAAGCTAAACTAGATGCCTTTGTTGCAGAACACAAACTTAGAGGAGAACTCCAAGAAGAAGCTGGCCAATACAAGGTGACAATCATTGGTAAATCAGCTCACGGTGCTATGCCTGCTTCAGGTGTCAATGGTGCAACCTACCTAGCTCTCTTCCTCAGCCAGTTTGACTTTGCTGGTCCAGCCAAAGACTACCTTGACATCGCTGGTAAGATTCTCTTGAACGACCATGAGGGTGAAAATCTCAAGATTGCCCATGTGGATGAAAAGATGGGTGCTCTTTCTATGAATGCGGGTGTCTTCCGCTTCGATGAAACAAGTGCTGATAATACCATTGCCCTTAATATCCGCTATCCAAAAGGAACAAGTCCAGAGCAAATCAAGTCAATCCTTGAAAACTTGCCAGTTGCTTCTGTTAGCCTTTCTGAACACGGTCACACGCCTCACTATGTGCCAATGGAAGATCCACTTGTCCAAACCTTGTTGAATGTCTATGAAAAACAAACTGGTCTTAAAGGTCACGAGCAAGTCATCGGTGGTGGAACCTTTGGTCGTTTGCTAGAACGCGGTGTTGCCTACGGTGCTATGTTCCCAGACTCAATTGACACCATGCACCAAGCTAATGAATTTATCGCCTTGGATGATCTCTTCCGAGCAGCAGCAATCTATGCCGAAGCTATTTACGAATTGATCAAATAAAACGATAGAAGTCTGAGATGTTATGCTTGGACTTCTTTTTGGAGGGAGAGTAGATGTCTCAAATTGAAAGAATCAAACAGGCTATTATGGCAGATCCGCAGAATGTCAGCTATACAGAGCGTGGCATTGAGCCTCTCTTTGCAGCGCCAAAGACTGCTCGCATCAATATCATCGGTCAGGCACCTGGACTTAAAACCCAAGAAGCAGGCCTTTACTGGAAAGATAAGAGTGGTGACCGTCTGAGAGACTGGCTAGGTGTGGATGAAGATACTTTTTACAATTCAGGATATTTTGCTGTTTTGCCTATGGATTTCTACTTTCCAGGGCATGGCAATTCAGGTGATTTACCACCTCGAGCAGGATTTGCCGAAAAATGGCATCCACAGCTCTTGCGAGAATTACCAGATATTCAATTGACCCTCTTGATTGGACAATATGCCCAGGCCTATTATTTAAAGGAGAAAATCAGTGGCAAGGTGACAGAACGGGTAAAACATTACCAGAACTACTTGCCAACCTATTTTCCACTAGTTCACCCCTCGCCGCGAAATCAAATCTGGATGGCCAAAAATCCTTGGTTTGAGTCAGAAGTGGTGCCGGATTTGAAAAAAAGAATTAAAACTATTTTATAGTCAATGAAAATCAAAGAGCAAACTAGGAAGCTAGCCGCAGGCTGCTCAAAGTACAGCTTTGAGGTTGTGGATAGAACTGACGAAGTCAGTAACCATACCTACGGTAAGGCGACGCTGACGTGGTTTGAAGAGATTTTCGAAGAGTATTAGGAGAAAAAGAATGAAAGAAATAGCCTTTGACGCATTTTACCAACTTTACCAAAACGACCAACTTTCTCTAGTGGACGTGAGAGAAGTGGAAGAGTTTGACGCTCTTCATTTAGAAGGTGCCCAGAATCTTCCTCTGAGTCAATTAGCTGACACTTATGATCAATTGGACAAGGATCAGTTACATTATGTTATTTGTAAATCTGGAATGAGATCGGCGCGTGCTTGCCAATTCCTATCAGAACAAGGTTATGAAGTTATCAATGTTCAAGGTGGCATGATGGCCTTTGAAGAACTTTAATACTCAATGAAAATCAAAGAGCAAACTAGGAAGCTAGCCGCAGGCTGTACTTGAGTACGGCAAGGTGAAGCTGACGTGGTTTGAAGAGATTTTCGAAGAGTATAAACATTAGAATTTTCTCCTACTTGTCGTGGACTGGGTAGGGGATTTTATTTTTAGACAATTCTCATTTTTAAGAATCTTGAAAACATTCAATATTTACTTCGTGAAGCTTTTTTCATACTCCTATTCATGATATACTAGGTCAGTATTTTATAAATATGAAGGAGATTTTCATGGCTAAAAAAGGTGCCCTAACAGGTTTACTCCTGTTTGGAATATTTTTTGGTGCGGGGAACTTGATTTTTCCGCCTTCTCTAGGTGCTCTATCTGGAGAACATTTTCTTCCTGCCATCGCAGGTTTTGTCTTTTCAGGCGTCGGTATCGCCGTCTTGACTCTTATTATTGGAACGCTAAATCCTAAAGGATATATCTACGAGATTTCAACAAAGATAGCGCCTTGGTTTGCGACTCTTTACCTCTCAGTTCTTTACTTGTCAATCGGTCCATTCTTTGCTATTCCACGTACTGCTACAACAGCTTACGAAGTAGGGATTAGCCCCCTTTTGTCGGATGCAAATAAAGGTCTTGGATTGATTGTCTTTACGGTTCTGTATTTTGCGGCAGCCTATTTGATTTCGCTTAATCCATCAAAAATCTTAGACCGCATTGGACGTATTTTAACGCCTGTCTTTGCGATTTTGATTGTTATCTTGGTTGTTCTAGGAGCTTTCAAATATGGTGGAACAAGTCCTCAAGCTGCTTCAGCTGCTTATCAAGCTTCTGCCTTTGGTACAGGTTTCCTAGAAGGT
This sequence comes from Streptococcus mitis, assembly GCF_047464035.1. Lineage (GTDB taxonomy): Bacteria > Bacillota > Bacilli > Lactobacillales > Streptococcaceae > Streptococcus > Streptococcus mitis_DX. The sequence continues at coordinate 15,945 of NZ_JASHCQ010000021.1, read as the reverse complement.
TACAATACCTTGGATGCTCTTGCCTCAGTTGCCTTCAGTGTAATCGCAGTTCAAACCTTGAAACAACTTGGGTTTTCAAGTAAGAAAGAATACATTTCAACTATTTGGGTGGTTGGTATCGTTGTTGCCCTTGCCTTCAGCGCTCTTTACATCGGTTTAGGTTTCCTTGGAAATCATTTCCCAGTACCAACTGAAGCGATGAAGGGTGGAACACCAGGTGTTTACATCTTGTCACAAGCCACTCAAGAAATCTTTGGCTCAACAGCCCAACTCTTCCTTGCAGCTATGGTTACCGTAACCTGCTTCACAACAACGGTTGGTTTGATTGTGTCAACAGCTGAGTTCTTTAATGAACGTTTCCCACAAATCAGTTATAAGGTTTATGCGACAGCCTTTACCTTGATTGGATTTGCTATTGCCAATTTGGGTCTTGATGCGATTATCAAGTACTCAATCCCTGTACTGGTTATCTTGTACCCAATCACGATTGCCATCGTTATGATTGTCATTGTCAACAAATTTGTTGCCCTTTCAAAACCAGGTATGCAGTTGACAATTGCTGTGGTCACAGCTATTGCCATTGCAAGCGTACTAGGAAGCTCGTTTAAGGTTGAGTTTCTTGCGAATCTTGTCAACGCTCTTCCTTTTGCCAAGGCATCACTCCCATGGTTAGTACCAGCCGTTGTCGGAATCTTGCTCTCATTGGTTCTACCAAACAAGCAAGAAAGCGATGTTTTTGAAATGGAATAATCACTAAAATCACTTTTGTAGTCAAGGCTATAGGAGTGATTTTCTTTTTTTATCCGATGATAAATGTGTTATAATAGGTAGCAAAAGAGGTGAAGAAATGAATCAAACAGTAGAATATATCAAAGAACTGACAGCCATTGCGTCTCCAACGGGCTTCACTCGGGAGATTTCGGACTATTTAGTCAAGACTCTAGAAGATTTTGGTTACCAGCCGGTTCGCACAGCTAAGGGTGGTGTCAATGTGACCATTAAAGGTCAAAATGATGAAGAGCATCGCTATGTGACTGCCCATGTGGATACGCTGGGGGCCATTGTCCGTGCTGTCAAACCAGACGGCCGTCTCAAACTGGATCGTATCGGTGGTTTTCCTTGGAACATGATTGAAGGTGAAAACTGTACAGTGCATGTGGCTAGCACAGGTGAAAAAGTATCAGGAACCATCCTCATCCACCAAACTTCTTGCCATGTCTATAAGGATGCAGGAACTGCAGAACGCACGCAGGACAATATGGAAGTGCGTTTGGATGCAAAAGTAACCAGTGAAAAAGAAACTCGTTCTCTTGGTATTGAGGTCGGCGATTTTATCAGCTTTGACCCACGAACCGTCGTGACAGAGACAGGTTTTATCAAGTCTCGTCATTTGGATGATAAGGTCAGCGCAGCGATTTTGCTTAACCTGCTTCGTATTTATAAGGAAGAGAAGATTGAATTGCCCGTAACAACCCATTTTGCTTTTTCAGTTTTTGAAGAAGTGGGGCATGGAGCTAACTCTAATATCCCTGCTCAGGTAGTAGAATATCTGGCTGTGGATATGGGAGCTATGGGAGATGACCAGCAAACAGATGAGTACACAGTGTCTATCTGTGTCAAGGATGCTTCAGGGCCTTATCACTATGACTTCCGTCAACATTTGGTGGCCTTGGCTAAAGAGCAAGATATTCCATTTAAGCTGGATATCTATCCGTTTTATGGTTCGGATGCTTCGGCAGCTATGTCTGCAGGGGCAGAAGTCAAACACGCCCTTCTCGGTGCTGGTATCGAGTCTAGCCACTCATATGAACGTACTCATATTGATTCAGTGACCGCAACAGAGCGTATGGTTGATGCTTATCTGAAGAGCGAATTGGTAGACTAATATGTGCCTTATATGCCAGAGAATTGAGCTCATCAAGGCTGGGGAAAATCCCTATTTTGTCAAAGAGTTGGAAACAGGCTATCTTGTGATTGGAGATCACCAGTATTTTGCAGGCTATAGTCTCTTTCTAGCCAAGGAACACGTCACCGAATTGCACCATTTGAAAAAGGAGACAAGACTCCGTTTTCTAGAAGAAATGAGTGTGGTTCAAGAGGCGGTTGCTAAGACCTTTGCTGCCGAGAAAATGAATATCGAACTGCTAGGCAATGGTGATGCCCATCTTCATTGGCATCTGTTTCCTAGACGAAGAGGTGATATGAACGGTCACGGTCTCAATGGACGTGGTCCAGTTTGGTGGGTTCCTTTTGAAGAAATGACAGCAGAAACCTGCCAAGCAAAATCGGATGAGATTAAAAAATTAGTCAAACGTTTATCGTCAGAAGTAGATAACCTATTAGAAATAAAGGAGTAGAAATGAAAAAAAGATACCTTGTCTTGACAGCTTTGCTAGCCTTGAGTCTAGCAGCTTGTTCACAAGAAAAAGCAAAAAATGAAGATGGCTCAGTTAAGACAGAGCAAACAGCTAAAGCTGATGGAACAGTAGGAAGTAAGGCTCAAGGAGCTGCCCAGAAAAAAGCAGAAGTGGTTAACAAAGGAGACTACTACAGCATCCAAGGGAAATACGATGAAATCATCGTAGCCAATAAACACTACCCATTGTCAAAAGACTACAATCCAGGGGAAAATCCAACAGCCAAGGCTGAGTTGGTCAAACTCATTAAAGCTATGCAAGAGGCAGGATTCCCGATTAGTGATCATTACAGTGGTTTTAGAAGTTATGAAACTCAGACCAAGCTCTATCAAGATTATGTCAACCAAGATGGGAAGGCAGCAGCTGACCGTTATTCTGCTCGACCTGGCTATAGCGAACACCAGACAGGTTTAGCCTTTGATGTGATTGGGACAAATGGTGATTTGGTAACAGAAGAAAAAGCGGCCCAATGGCTCTTGGACCATGCTGCTGATTATGGCTTTGTTGTCCGTTATCTCAAAGGTAAAGAAAAAGAAACAGGATATATGGCTGAGGAATGGCACCTTCGATATGTCGGAAAAGAAGCTAAAGAAATAGCTGCCAGTGGTCTCAGTTTGGAAGAATACTATGGATTTGAAGGCGGAGATTACGTCGATTAATACTCTTCGAAAATCAAATTCAAACCACGTCAGCGTCGCCTTACCGTACTCAAGTACAGACTGCGGCTAGCTTCCTAGTTTGCTCTTTGATTTTCATTGAGTATAATAAACTTTTCTCTTGCAATTTCAGATAAATAGTGTATAATAGATGAGTATGTGTAAAGCATACTTGTGGGAGGTAAAAATCTTTAATTACCGCCAAAACCACAAAGGAGGATTTAAAAATGGCTAAAAAAGTCGAAAAACTTGTAAAATTGCAAATCCCTGCTGGTAAAGCTACACCAGCTCCACCGGTTGGACCTGCTCTTGGTCAAGCTGGTATCAACATCATGGGATTCACAAAAGAGTTCAACGCTCGTACAGCTGACCAAGCTGGTATGATCATTCCAGTTGTTATCTCAGTTTACGAAGATAAATCATTTACTTTCATCACTAAAACACCACCAGCTGCTGTTCTTTTGAAAAAAGCTGCAGGTGTTGAAAAAGGCTCAGGTACACCTAACAAAACTAAAGTTGCTACAGTTACTCGTGCACAAGTACAAGAAATTGCAGAAACTAAGATGCCAGATTTGAACGCAGCAAACATTGAGTCTGCAATGCGTATGATCGAAGGTACTGCTCGTTCTATGGGATTCACTGTTGTTGACTAATCAATAACACAGTAGAAAATCTCACAGCAGTCTATTAGTTACTTTTCATACTAGGCAAGTGACTGATGCTTGTACTTGGGTACAGCAAGGGAACTTAACGACGTAGGAAAAGAAGAATAATAGACTGAAAACCCGCAAGACTTCATCATTTCGAGGAGTGACGTGGGAGATGAAAATCGATTGAACCACTTACAAGGAGAATAGAAAATGGCTAAAAAAAGCAAACAACTTCGTGCTGCTCTTGAGAAAATCGACAGCACAAAAGCATACAGCGTAGAAGAAGCTGTAGCACTTGCAAAAGAAACTAACTTTGCAAAATTTGACGCAACTGTAGAAGTTGCTTACAACTTGAACATCGACGTTAAAAAAGCTGACCAACAAATCCGTGGAGCAATGGTATTGCCAAACGGTACTGGTAAAACTTCACGCGTTCTTGTTTTCGCACGTGGTGCAAAAGCTGAAGAAGCAAAAGCTGCTGGTGCAGACTTTGTTGGTGAAGATGACCTTGTTGCTAAAATCAACGACGGTTGGTTGGACTTCGACGTAGTTATCGCTACACCTGACATGATGGCTCTTGTTGGACGTCTTGGACGTGTCCTTGGACCACGTAACTTGATGCCAAACCCTAAAACTGGTACTGTAACAATGGATGTTGCTAAAGCAGTTGAAGAGTCTAAAGGTGGTAAAATCACTTACCGTGCTGACCGTGCAGGTAACGTTCAAGCAATCATCGGTAAAGTATCATTTGAAGCTGAAAAATTGGTTGAAAACTTCAAAGCTTTCAACGAAACAATCCAAAAAGCAAAACCAGCTACAGCTAAAGGAACTTACGTAACAAACTTGACTATCACAACTACTCAAGGTGTTGGTATCAAAGTTGACGTAAACTCACTTTAATCAGTAGTTTATATCAGAGAGAACGAGTACGAAAGTGCTCGTTTTTTTGATTATGTGACTTTCATTCTAGGAGACTATTCCAGCCTAAGACAAGAAATCTGAAAGCGAAGGTGTTTATTCAAATAATAATAAGGATTTTGGTAGGCATACCAGTCGTTTCAAGGCAAGGGATTTTAGATGATTTTTGAAAGTCATATTTCTTCATTAGACTTCCACAATCAGGGCAAGATGGGGCATCGTAGTCCAGTTTAGAGATCATTTCCTTATGTGTATCCATATTGATGATATCTACAATCTTGATGTGAGAGTCTTTAATGTCTAGTAATGTTGTGATAAAATGTAATTGTTCCATATGAATCTTTCTAATGAGTTGTTTAGTTGCTTTTCATGATAGATCCTATGAGGCTTTTTTCTACAACAAAATAGGCTCCATAATCTCTATAGGGGATTTACCTGCTACAAATAGTATAGAGCCTTTTAAAGACGGAGAGAAGTAATAGTGCTTCTCTTCATTTTTGTTGACAGTTTATTTCTGAAAAATTTTGAGAAAAGTGTGGTGGGAACTTTGGCTCAGCTTCTTTCAAATCAGTTAATTACTTAGTTACTTGATTTTCCATATCGGTAAATTCCCAAACTAAGTTCCACTGCTAATCCAAGTGGAAGTTAGTCTGATAAAAATCGTAAAAACCAGTGGAAATACGTGTCAGGGTAAGTTCCACTGGTTTTAATCATGCTTGATTTCATAGCTTTTGTAGGCAAAAAGAATCGAAAAAAAGAGCGCACAAAATCCTCTCATCTGAAAGCGTTTCAGATTAAGTTCCGCTATGGTGGAAGTTAGTGTGAGACGTTTGAATGCGGTTAAAGGTTAGTTTTTAGAATTTATGTTGGAGTAATTTAGACGACTGGCAGACGTCTTCTGCAGGTATTTTAGAAATACCTAGAAGCTTAGGAATCTCTTCTCCATAGGTAAAGGCAAAGAGCTCATAGGCTGACTTTCCATTCAAAGCAGCACGTTTGACACTGTTGACATGAGAGCAGACGAGATTGATGTCCTCTTGAGTTAAGTTGTCAAAAGAAGTTCCCTTAGGTAGAATGTCACGAATCAGCGTGTGATTTTTCTCAATTCTCCCTTTCTGGTCAGAGCGATTAGGGTCACAAAAGAAGAGTTTACTCTCTCCTCGCACATCCATTTCAATATCATCAACCCTGGCAAACTCTCCACCATTATCGGTAAGAATGACAGGGAAGAGTTGGAAGAAATCTTTGTCAGCTTGGTGAAGAGTGTTTTTGATGTCATAGAGGTGTTTGGTAACCTCAAGGGCAGTTTTATTATCCAGAAGTCTAGCGAAGATAAAGTTACAGAAAGATAGATTGAAGGTGAGTAGGACTTTACCTCCCATCCTCCCCAGAACTGTATCCATTTCTAGCCAAGAGTCTAGTTGCTTAAGGGCTAAATAGTTTTGGAAATCCTCATAGGAACGTCCTTTTTTAGCTTCTTTAGGGATGGAAGGTAGCTTACTTTTCCGTCTTTCTTTGAATTTAACGGCTCTGGCTAGGTCAATAGGAGCGATAGACAGGTAACCTTTTCGGATGTGTCGATAGACAGTTGAGGAGCTGACATCAAGGTTATGAGTTTTGAGGATATGATAGATGTGTTGTCCTTTTTTAACCCCATCAGAAATGACTTTGTCCATGTCCCAGAAGGTCTTGGAATTGAGGGGAGTTCCTTCACGAGACTCGACAAGAGTTTGTTCGTACTGTTTTTGAGCTTGTTTAGCAAGGTAGAAGATCTTCTTATAGCCACAATTTTGTCTTCTTTTAGGGCATCCATTACAGACAAAGGGAGCCTTATCGAGTAGAGGGCAGGGAAGGTTGTTAGAGGTCGAGTCTCTAATTTGTCTGTTTCGTTTGACTTCTTTGGAGACAGTGGTCGGGTCTTTTAGAATGGACTGTCCAATAGCTTTGAAGGTTTCACCGCGCTCTAAGCCTAATTGGATATCATTACGGTCTGAAAGGGTAAGGTGTTTATGTTTTGTCATAGTGAGCCTCATTTCTAACTCAAACGTCTCACACTTAATTCCACCATAAAAATCCGTTTTAGACTAATTTCCACTTTGGTTGGGCAAGTGGAAGTTACTTTGAGAAATTAGCTTTTTTTTTCAGGGTGGTTTGATGGCACATTTTGCTATACATTTCGGTGTTTTTCTGATATAATAGGGATGTCTATAATCTGGATAAAGTGTGTTTTCTAGACCGTAGAGGCGAAGATTGTCACTTTACTGTATTACAACCATAATTTACTTAAAGGAGACATATCTCATGAAGGATATCTTCAATGCGCATCAGCGTTTTTCGATCAGAAAGTACTCGTTTGGTGTTGCATCTGTTCTTTTGGGGACGGTGTTCTTGGCGGCTGCTCCTGTAGCGCACGCTGCTGATGATGTACAAGAGTCATCAGATACATCTGCATCGACAGATCCAAGCACCCCTGAGTCCTCGTCGACATCAGATGAAACTACAGCAAACTCATCTGAAAACACTTATGGCGCACCAGCATCTACTGGTGTTTCATCTACAAACTCAAGTGAAGCAGACCCTAGCACTTCATCTGCATCATCAGCTAATGCAAGTGCTGTTGAGGTAAAAGCAACTGTCAACAAAGACACGCTTAAAGCGAAAATCGCTGCGCTTCAGGCGGCTATCAAAGCAGCAGACAAGGAAACTGCTAGCTCTGTTGTTGACTTTGCGAATGAAGTGGTAACAGATGCAACCGCTGTCTTGGACAATGCAGATGCAACCCAACCAGAAGTGGATGCACAAGTCAAAGTCTTGACAGATGCGGTTACAACTGTCAACGAAGCTTCTAAACAAGCAAAAGAGGCAGCAGCTGACGAAAAAGCAGCGGTAGCAGCAGCAACTCAACCAGCTGAAAAGACTGAACTAGAAAAAACAGTCTCAGAAGCTGTCGTGACCAACCGCCTAGCAAACAACTTTGTCGAAAAAGAAGCTAAAGAAAAAGACGTTGCCGTTGACCTCACAGACGCTGTCAAAGCAGCTGTAGCCAACAACGAAGCTACCATCACTGCATCCAACCAAGTCCTCGCAGACAAGGAAGCAACAACTGATGCACTGAAAACTGCAACTGCACAACTCCAATCCTCTATCGAAGCCGTTTACGTATCTTTACGTAAAGCAGGTAAGGAAGAGTTTAGTGTGGCGTTGGATGAGATAGTAGGATCAACTGACACTGATGCTACAGTTCGTAATCATGGAAGTTACTACGCAGACCAAGAACCAAATGCAGACGGAACGCGTATAACTCACTCTGAGGTTTTGGATGCAGAACATCATACTGGAACAGATACTTATATATTCAACAAAGCAGGTAAGGCTACTTCTGATGGAAAAGCTCAAGCCGGGGAATTAAACGCTTATACAACGGTAACAAATCCAACAGGTGGAGAAGCAAGTGCTGAAGGTCTTGAAATTGAGATTTATTCAAATCAAAGAACAGGTGCTGAAACAAACCCAGCTAATGGTTTAAGCACCCAAAATGGTGGAGGACACAATAACATGGGACGTGTCGACTACCCTCTAACAGCAGAAATGGCTAAGAAATTAGCACAAGAAGCACCATTCTGGAAGGGGAAATTGAGACCAAATGGATCCATAGTTTCTTCTAATAATGCCAGTATTTACTCTAATGCTGGTGGATATGAGTTTATCGCAACAGAAATCTACAAACTATCCTATGAGCAAGGGATTGACCGCGTTTATATTCCAGATGTTTCTAAACATTTTGGTGTAACTGCCGCATCTGCAGTTAAAGGTTGGGAATTTACAGGAATAAATGGTAAGGTAGGTAGAGCTACAGATTTTAACCTTCCAACAGGTCTTACTTATGACGCTACTAACGATACTATCCAAGGTGTTATTACAAATGGTAACGAGAACGGGGTTCAAGACTTCCAAGTCAACGTAACTTATACTAATAAATTAACAGGTGCCGTTGTAACAACTCGTTTTGTAAACATGCGTATGGGTTGGATTGGTTGGATGGATACGACTCCTCCGAAGTTCACTGTAGACGGAAATAAATATATTTACACAGTAGGGGATACTCCGAAAACAACTTCTACTACAATTAACTCTGCAACTGGTATTTCTAAAGATGGAGTAACATCAGCTACTTCAACAAATACAGTTGATGGAATTGATATTGGATACATGGATGCCTCAGCTTCAAGAACAATTACACCTAGTGGAGCAAATGTAGGGTTTGTAAATGCTGAAGGTAAGATAATCACAATTCGTCAAAGTTATGTAGGTGCAACAACAGGAGTAGCAGGGAAAAACCTATTATCAACTAATAGAGCTGGAACAGTTGCTGACACTACTGTACCTGGATTAACTTACTCAAACTCAGCTACTACTAAATATGAAGAAGCGAATGACTATATCACTACAAATGGGACATCAAACCTAAAAGGAACATTAACAGAAGCAGGGATTTACACAGTTTCTCTATATGGTAAAGACTATAATAATACAACTTCTCCTTCATCAAATTCTAGCTGGGGTGTACACTCTGGGCAAGAAACTCATGCATCCATTACCATCGTAGTTGCTCCAAAAGTTGTTGTTAAAAATATTGAAACTTACGCAACCGAAATTCCAGTAAACATTACTAAAGGTGCTACTAGTGCGACTGTAACACTTCCAGATAATGAGACAGTTATCGGATTAGTATCTAAAGACGTTAACGGAACTCGTCAATGGGTAGTTGACAGTGTAACTGGAAACACAACGATGAAAGTCGGAGATAATCTAGGGGACGTAACTTCTGACAAAGATATCACTATTACAGTAACACCAGCAGCTACTGCCAAAGCAGGTGTTGACAATATTAAAGTAACTGCTGTAACAGAGAACGTAGTAGGAACATTCTTACGTCAAAAAGTTGAGTTAAATAAATCAACTACCTCAACTACTGATAAAGTTACGGCGACTTTAAATTCTGAAACAGGTCAATGGGAACTTCCATCTGACTATGCTGAGGTTACGGTTATACAATCTGACGGAAGTACAAAATATACTCACCGTCAAGTTTATACAGAAGCACACGCAGATGGTTCTCAAGATTTCTTCATCTATGAATATACTCGTACTACAGATGCTAATGGGGATGTAACGGCTATTGATACTCCAGAACGTCCAAAAACTTCTGTTGCGTCAACTAACTCAACATCAGCAGATGGTATGTCTGTGACGATTACATTTGATAAAAATGCAGATGGAACCTTCACAACCACAACTGGACAAACCTTGAAAGGTAAATGGACATCTTCAGATGGTACAGCAGTAACTGTAACTGAAATCAAAGATAAAGATGGTCAAGATGCATGGCAAGTTGAAACAGCTTCTGGTTTCGGCGGTTTGATCCGTGGTGTATCGGCATCTAACACAGATGTAGCGACTATCATTAATTCTAAACCAACAGCTATCTCTACTTCATACGAAAGCACTCTTAATACAGAAGTTAACTTAATCGATCGTCCTGCAGCTGGTACTGCTGTTGTAACTGATGCTAAAGTAAGCATTCACGATACAGAAGATGATGCGCTAGCAGCAAGCACTGCTGACGATGCATTCAAAGCTTCACATAAGACAAAAGTAACGAGCATTACAGTTAAAGATCCTGATGGAAATACTGTCTTTACAGATACCACAACTGGAGATGCGGATAACTATCCAGATGCAACTTCATTGAAACTTACTAAAGTTGGTAAGTATACTGTTACTATTGATGTTGTAGATAGTAATACAAACTTAGTAGATGATACTACTGTAGGAGCGACAACTTCGGGAACAGACCACGGAGTGAACACTTCTACAGCGACTACAACTTACACTATTACTGTTAAAGCTGGTATTGAAGGAACGCCTGCAACTACTAGCGATATTCAAGGAGCGGTTCAGAAAGGCACTCCAAGCTTCAATTTTGATGACGAAGAGAAAACTAAGATTTCTGCTACCACAAATGGTACAAAAGTTTATAGCTTAGAGTCAACAAATGCTACCGATAATACAGGAGCTACTGTAGGTACTTATGCAATCAATGAGAATACGGGTGAAGTAACCTTTACTCCTAATCCAACATTTGTTGGAACACCAAATCCAGCCAAGGTGACTTTGACCTTGACAGTAGACGGAGTTGACCCATTAACATCTACGGCGGCTTACACACCAACAGTTATCGGAGTGAAACCAGAAGGAACTAAGGTATCTTCAACAGATATTCAAGGTCAAGTTCAAACAGGTAAACCAACATTTACCCCAGGTTCTGCAGAAGTAAACGGAGCTAGAAAAACAGTCCCATTGAAGGCTGATAGCTATAAACTTCTTGATAATACAGGTACAGAAGTAGCGGATGGCGCAACAACTCCAGCTTACGCTGCGGCAGATAATGGTACTGTGAAAGCTGGTGATGTGATTGGAACCTTCGGTATTGACAAGTCAACAGGTCTTGTGACATTCACACCAACCAATAAAGCTTATGTTGGATCGGTAAAAGCTGTCCAAGTAGTTGTTTCAGATAACAATGGTACGCAACCAGAAAATGATAAACGTGGTGAATACACACCAAACATTCTAGGTGTTACCCCAACTGCTAGCGAAGCTTCAACTACAGGTATTCAGGGAGCTGTTCAAAAATCTGAAGTTGTTCTTAATGCCAAAGATGAAAATGTAAACACCTTGAACTTTAGCAAAGGTAGTGAGATTGTAAATGGAACTGAAAAATCTGTTGATTTAAATGAAGCTACTTTGACTCTAGTAGGAGCTGATGGTGAAGGTAAAGTATCGGTAGCTGGTCAAGGAACATACTCTATCGTAAAAGAAGACGGTAAGTCTTATGTTCAATTCACCCCGGTAGCCACTTATACAGGAAATGTAACTCCAGTAACCGTGAAAATTGCTGATGCTAATGGAACTGAAGTAACAACAATCTATACTCCTAAGATTGTTGGAGTGAAACCAAGTGCAGAACCTTCTAAGACAACTGGAATTCAAGGCGAAACTCAAACTTCTGCTATTAAATTTGACGCAGCAGACACAGATGATACAACTGTAAACTTTGCAAAAGGAACTGCGATTATAAATAGTGAGTCTAAATCAGTCGAACTAGATAAAACATCTGTGAAGCTAGTAGGTGCAGAAAACGGAACTGTTAATGATGACGGTAGTGTTACTGTAGCGAATCAGGGTACTTATAAGCTTGTTAAAGATGAAACTGGAGCCATTGCTGTTACCTTTACTCCGCTTGCTACATTTACTGGAGAAGCCCATGCTGTAACAGTAAGTATTACTGATGCTAATGGAACTGAAGCAACAACTACTTACACACCAACTGTTGTTGCTGAAGATGGAACTGTTATTGTTGAGTATAAGGATGAAGAAGGTAACGTTATCTCTCCTTCAACAACTCCAGTAAACAACGAAAAAGTAACAACTCCATTTACAACTGAGCCAAAAGAAATTCCTGGTTACACTCTTGTTAAAGTGGTAACAACAAATGGTACGGTTGATGAAGCTACTAAGAAGGTTTCAGGTAAGGTTACAAATGATACAACTACTGTAACATATACTTATAGAAAGAACGTTCAAACAGCAACTATTTCTTACTATGATGTAACAACTGGTGCAGAAGTTGCTATTGATTCAGCTAAAGTACCAGCAGCATCTGTTGAGACAGTAGAAGGTGTTCATAACGGTGCTATCGACTTTACTAATCGTGAAAAAGCAATTGCAGCTCTTGAGAAAGCTGGCTATACGTTAGTAGAAGACAGTTTCGCTGCAGCAAGGACAGCTGATAAACTGTTTGATAACGACACAGCTGTAACTCAAAACTTCAAGGTAACAGTTGAACAACGTGTGGAACCAGTGACTCCAAATGATGAGAAACCTGTTCCAGGTCAACCAGTTGATCCAGAAGATCCAAACTCACCTGTATGGCCAAGTACTGCAGAAAATCTTGAGTTAACTAAGACAGTTACTCGTACAATCAAGTACCGCTACAACGATGAGAATGGTGAAGAAGTAACAGCTGATGAAGTTCAAACAGTAACCTTCACACGTAGCGCAAGCATCAACTTGGTAACAGGAAATGTGGAATACACTGACTGGTCAGCAGCACAAACGCTTGAGGAAGTAGTTTCTCCAGAAGTAGCTAATTATACTTACGATAAGGAAACTGTTGCAAGCCTTGAGGTAACAAACGAGTCAACTGATAGTACAGTATACGTTATCTATAAACCAGTAGTGCCAACTTCAACACCTGCTACATCAACTGATATCCAAGGTAAGGTACAGACAGGTACTCCAACATATAAACATGCTGATGGAACTGAGTTGAAACCAACAACAGATAATCCAGCTAAGTTCGTTGGAACTGAGGAAACAACTATCCCAGCTACTAAGGATGGTAAGACAGTTGGTACATATACAATCGCTCCAACTGGTACAGTAACCTTCACACCAAATAAAGATTTCGTTGGAACACCAGACCCAGCTAAAGTAGTTGTAACAGATCCTACAAATGGTACAACTGTTGAGTCAAGTTACACTCCAACTGTAACCCCAGTTACACCAACAGGTGTGGATACAGGTTCTGCAGGTCCTAAGAACACTCCTCAATCTGGTACACCAACATTTGTACCTGGTCATAAAGATGTACCAATGGACAATACTGTTCCTGCTACATTTGAAGGTGGTACAACAAGTAAAACAGTTCCAAACGAAGGAACATATACTGTTGATGCAACAGGTAAGGTAACCTTCACACCAAATAAAGATTTCGTTGGAACTGCAACAGGTGTCGTAGTGGTTCGTAAGGATACAAATGGAACTGTAGCGAAAGCTAAGTATACACCAACTGTTTATGAAGTGAAGTCTGATACACAAGTTGCAACTGTAACTTACAAAGATACTAACGGAACAATTCTTGGTGAAGTGGATATTCTTCAAGGTGATTCTGGTTCTGAAATGAACTACTCTACTGCAGAACGTATCAACGCACTGAAAAAACTTGGCTACGAACTTGTGTCTGATGAGTTTACAAAAGCTGATGGCAGCAAGCAATCATTTGATAATGATACAAATGTTATTCAAAAATTTGTTGTCACTGTTCAACCACGCCTTGTTCCAGTTATTCCAAGTGATGTGACACCAGTTCCAGGTCAACCAATTAATCCAGAGGATCCAAACTCACCAGTATGGCCTGAAAGCGTTAAGGAATTGACAACTTCAGAAGAAGTAACTCGTACAATTACTTATGTTGATGGAGATGGTAAAGAAGTTACTACTTCTGTAACTTCATCAGTTAAATTCACTCGCGATGCTAAGGTGAACTTAGTGACAGGTGAAGTTACTTACGGCGAATGGAAAGCAGCTACAACTGATGTTCTTTCTGGTAACAAACTTCCACTTGTTAAAGGTTATATTGCAGTAAGTGGAGATATTGAAGCATCTACTGAGGATCAAACTGTTAAGGCTGAAGACAAAGATATCATTCAAAAAGTTGTCTATAAGAAACTTGGAGCCTTGATTCCAAACGTGCCAGGACAAACAAATCCTCCACGTATTGATTATCCAAACGATCCAAATGGTGATCCAACTAAACCGGGTGTACCAACAGAAGATATTGTAATTCCTTATGTTCCAGGTTACATTCCAAGAGATAAAGATGGAAATCCGTTGAAACCAGTTGATCCAGAAGATCCAACTAAAGGTTATGTGCCACCAACATTACCAACTGATCCGAGTCAAGATACACCAATCAACTATACTAAGATTACAACGTCTTATGTGACAGTTGATCCAAATGGTAAAGAAGTACCTATTCCAGAATATCCAACAGTTGAAGGTAACCAACCTAAGAAAGCTATCCCAGGATACGACTTTGTTAAGACTACAACTGATAAGGATGGTAATGTAACTCACGTTTACCGTAAAGTAGTTAAAACAACTACATCATTTGTAGATGAAAGTGGTAAACCAGTTTCACCAAATGAAGAAGGTAGCCAACCTAAGAAAGCTATCCCAGGATACGAGTTTGTTAAGACTACAACTGATAAAGATGGTAATGTAACTCACGTTTACCGTAAAGTAGTTAAAACAACTACATCATTTGTAGATGAAAGTGGTAAGCCAGTTTCACCAAATGAAGAAGGTAGCCAACCTAAGAAAGATATCCCAGGATACGAGTTTGTTAAGACTACAACTGATAAAGATGGTAATGTAACTCACGTTTACCGTAAAGTAGTTAAGACAACTACATCATTCGTAGACGGAAATGGTAACCCAGTTTCACCAAATGAAGAAGGTAACCAACCTAAGAAAGCTATCCCAGGATACGAGTTTGTTAAGACTACAACTGATAAGGATGGTAATGTAACTCACGTTTACCGTAAAGTAGTTAAAACAACTACATCATTTGTAGATGAAAGTGGTAAACCAGTTTCACCAAATGAAGAAGGTAGCCAACCTAAGAAAGCTATCCCAGGATACGAGTTTGTTAAGACTACAACTGATAAAGATGGTAATGTAACTCACGTTTACCGTAAAGTAGTTAAAACAACTACATCATTTGTAGATGAAAGTGGTAAGCCAGTTTCACCAAATGAAGAAGGTAGCCAACCTAAGAAAGATATCCCAGGATACGAGTTTGTTAAGACTACAACTGATAAAGATGGTAATGTAACTCACGTTTACCGTAAAGTAGTTAAGACAACTACATCATTCGTAGACGGAAATGGTAACCCAGTTTCACCAAATGAAGAAGGTAACCAACCTAAGAAAGCTATCCCAGGATACGAGTTTGTTAAGACTACAACTGATAAAGATGGTAATGTAACTCACGTTTACCGTAAAGTAACGCCACCAACTCCTCAACCGACTCCAGCGCAACCAGTACCACCAACAGCAGTTAAAGAAGCTGAAGCTAAGCGCGAATTGCCAAATACTGGTACAGAAGACAATGCTAGCCTAGCAACACTTGGACTTCTTGGAGTATTGAGTGGATTTGGTCTTGTAGCACGTAAGAAGAAAGAAGATTAAGCTTTCTAATTGATATGATTTGTTTGCAATGACATATCTGCTTAAAACTGATGAATCGAAATGATTCATCAGTTTTTTTCTGGCTCTTTGTCAACTGTAGTGGGTTGAAGAAAAGCTAAGATCGAGAAAGGACGAAATTCGTCCTTTCTTTTTTGATATTCAGAGCGATAAAAATCCGTTTTTTGAAGTTTTCAAAGTTCCGAAAAC
>NZ_JASHCQ010000020.1:0-29133 GCF_047464035.1 Streptococcus mitis | reverse complement strand
AAGCTTCTCTAAGCTATATCCTTGTTTTCTAAGTTCATAGATCTGAACTTTATCATCATAACTCAATTTCATAATAAAACACCCCAAAAGTTAGATTTTTTCTGTCTAACTTTTGGGGTGCAGTACAAGTCTGTCTCAGCTTCTTTTTAGTTACTACAAGATAATGGTTGGTCCATAGAGGCTCAACTTGGTCTTGACTTGGTCAAAGTGGAAGCGGTCATAGGCACGCCAAGCGGCGCGAGTAGGAGCATCTGGATCAAGAGCGCTGAGTCCCATGAGAAGACTGGAAGTCTGGTAAAATTTTTCCAGTTCAATCAAGACTCGATTATCCACTGTTTCAGCCTTGGTTAGAAAACCAAGAATAGAGTTTAGTTGCTCCTGAAAGCGGACGTCGTCAGCGGTTGCCTGTTTGCATGCTTGGTAGGCTTTGTTTAAGTCAGTAATCAAAGTCTGAGCTCTTTTGATAGGGTCTGTATCTGTCATGAGAATTTCTCCTTTAATCTGGCTGCTAGTCTTGTTTCTAGCAACTGTGTTTTGATACTGTTAGTCTACCATTTTTAGAGTTTTTTTCAGCCTCAAATCTTTAATTGTACTTGAAATTTCCTGAATGGTACTGTTAAGATTTTATGATAAAATAGTTGTAAGCTCATCATGATGTTGTAGAAAAATAATCCTTTTAGGAGTTTTCAAAGACTGTTTAGGATTTGGTGGGCTTGTGTTAGATTTTTTCTGTTATCCTCTTCTTAGGAGGAGAATCCAATGAAACATATGATTATTCAGACACAGAAGACAGCCTATAAAGTAAAAGTAGACGATATCTACTATATCCAAGCACATCCAACTAAAGCCCATACTGTACAGATTGTTACAGAAGAGGCTAGTTTTAATATGGTTCAAAATTTAAGTAATCTTGAGAACCAATATGGGGAAACCTTGATGAGATGTCATCGAAATTGTTTGGTCAATCTTGATAAAGTAAAATCGATTGATTTTCAAGAAAGAATCCTTTTTCTTGGAGAAGAAGGTCAATACGCTGTCAAGTATGCCAGACGTCGCTATAGAGAAATTCGTCAAAAATGGTTGAAACAAGGAGAGTAAGAAGATGAGAATATTTGTTTTAGAAGATGATTTTTCCCAACAGGCTAGGATTGAAACGACGATTGAGAAACTCTTGAAGGAATATCATATCACTCCGAGCTCTTTTAAAGTTTTTGGTAAACCAGACCAACTGCTGGCAGAGGTGCATGAGAAGGGAGCTCATCAGCTATTCTTTTTGGATATTGAGATTCGAAATGAGGAGATGAAGGGTCTGGAAGTGGCTAGAAAGATTCGGGATCGAGACCCCTATGCCCTGATTGTCTTTGTGACGACTCACTCAGAGTTTATGCCCCTGTCCTTTCGCTACCAAGTGTCTGCTCTGGACTACATTGATAAGGCTCTTTCGGCAGAGGAGTTTGAATCTCGGATCAAGACAGCCCTCCTCTATGCCAATAGTCAAGACAGTAAAAGTCTGGCGGAAGATTGCTTTTACTTTAAATCAAAATTTGCCCAATTCCAGTATCCTTTTAAAGAGGTCTACTATCTCGAAACATCGCCCAGAGCCCATCGTGTTATTCTCTATACCAAGACGGACAGGCTGGAATTTACAGCGAGTTTAGAGGAGGTTTTCAAGCAGGAGCCCCGTCTCTTGCAGTGCCATCGCTCTTTTCTCATCAATCCTGCCAATGTGGTTCGTTTGGATAAGAAAGAAAAACTCCTTTTCTTTCCCAATGGTGGAAGTTGTCTAATCGCGCGTTATAAGGTCAGAGAAGTGTCTGAGGCTATCAATAACTTACATTGAGCTAGGAGAGTTTATGAATATTGCTTGGATATTGTTGTATTTTCTTGTTATTAATGGACTAGAAATTGTCATTTTCTTTAAGGTAGATGGAATTGGTCTCACTTTTGAGAGGATTTTTAAAGCTTTTCTTTTGAAATTTCTTCTAGGGGTCATTTTTGCGACTTTTCAATTTTTGGATGTAAGTGAATATTTGTCCTATTTTATAGAACCTTTGTTCGGTATATGTCTATCTTTCTTACTGTTAAGAGGGCTTCCTAAAAAACTCCTTTTCTTTTATGGTCTCTTTCCAATTGTATTGATGGATCTCTTTTACAGAAGTGTTTCCTATTTTGTGTTTCCGTTTTTGGGGCAAGGGATTGTAGATGGAGATGGAAATCCTCTCTTTTTGTTGATTATGCTATTCGTTTGCTTCATAGTATTAGTCTTTTTGAAATGGTTGGACTATGATTTTACTAGATTGAGAAAGGAGTTTCTCGATAAAGGTTTTCAACAGTCCCTGACTAAGATTAACTGGATAATAGGGGCTTACTTTCTAGTCATGGAAAATCTGTCTTACTTTGAATATGCATACGATATCCAATCAAAGACTGTTCGCCATCTCATCCTAGTGTTTTACCTCCTCTTTTTTATGGGGATTGTCAAGAAATTGGATACCTATTTGAAGGACAAACTCCATGAGAGATTGGACCAAGAGCAGGCCTTGCGCTACAGAGATATGGAGCGGTATAGTCGGCATATAGAGGAACTTTACAAGGAAGTCCGGAGCTTTCGCCATGACTACACTAACCTCTTAACCAGCTTACGTCTGGGCATTGAAGAGGAGGACATGGAGCAGATAAAAGAGGTCTACGACTCGGTCTTAAAGGATTCTAGTGAAAAATTGCAGGACAATAAATATGACCTAGGCAGATTGGTAAATATTCGAGACCGTGCCCTAAAAAGTCTTCTAGCTGGAAAATTTCTAAAAGCAAGAGATAAGAAGATTGTCTTTAATGTCGAAGTTCCCGAGGAGATTCAGGTCGAGGGGATGAGCCTGCTTGATTTTCTAACCATTGTGTCTATTCTTTGTGACAATGCTATTGAAGCTAGTGTAGAGGCCAGTCAACCTCATGTTTCAATCGCCTTTTTAAAAAATGGAGAACAGGAGACCTTTATCATCGAAAACTCCATCAAAGAAGAGGGAATAGATATTTCTGAAATTTTCTCCTTTGGAGCCAGTTCTAAAGGGGAGGAGAGAGGAGTTGGTCTCTATACCGTTATGAAGATTGTGGAAAGTCATCCTAATACCAGTCTAAATACCACCTGCCAAAATCAAGTCTTTCGTCAGGTTTTAACGGTTCACTCGATGTCAGTTGATGATTAGAATATCTGTGGAAAGAAGTACTGCATGTAGTCATCAATTAAAATGCTATAGTATATGAGGTATCCTATATGAGTAAGAAATCCTTTTTTATCATCTGTTCTACGTTGATTATAGCATCGAATCTTCTCATGATTTCCGTGGTGAACAAGGGAGAAGAAACGGGGAGCAACCTGTTTGTGATTGCTATAGCCTGTGTTATGTTACCATCATTCTTATATGCGGTTGAGAAACGAATGGCTTCTTTAATTCGGACAGGGTCAGTAGCTTTACTCTTATTGACAGTATTGTCCTTAGTCCGTCTTGTCAACAGAATAGAGAGGACGCCTGAAATTCTCAACATTATCATTACCCTCCTGGTTTTGGCAAGTGGAACAGCCTGTATTCTTGTTGCGATCATGAGGATATATGAGAACAGACGGAAGTAAGGGTGAATCGTTTTAGATTATTGTTAAATTCCCATAGGGCAAGTATGTTTTCATGCTTGCTTTTTTAAATTTTTTACAATTAAAGATGTTTTGATGACCATTTGTGATTTGAGTGATCCAAGAATAAAACGAGTGCTATACTAGCAGTGTAAAGATTGAAGCAGGAAGTGTGATAAAACACAAGTTAAGGAAGCGGGGGCTTCGTTCGTGGAAGTAGTAAATTAGAAAAAATATCTTATTAATGAGTTGAAAAAAGGACAAACTATGAAAAAAACGATTTCTATCTTTAAAAAAATAATTACTTGTTTTTTACTTACTTTTGCTATTCAAGTTGTACCATTAACTGTTGTGAGACGATTTTATGACGGAGTGATGGGAGATGTGTTCAGTGTTGGTGCCTTCTTTCTATCTTTCTTTATATGCTTAACCATTCTTGTATATCTTATTAAGAGATGGGGTGATGAGACTACTTTAGATTGCTTGCCAATCAAATGGGTAGAATTGAAATGGATTGTTCTTGCTTATCTGGCTAATCTGGTTTTAGTAGTTGGTTTTATATTTTTCATGACCGTTCTTGGAAAAGTCCATGATAATACAAGTTCTTTAAGCTTTTTTCAACATTTGGAAACAAGTGGTTTCTTGTACATAGTTCTATTCTGGTTGTCAACTACTTTCACTCAACCTCTTTTGGAGGAGATACTCTTTAGAGGAATCATTTTAGGAAGTTTAGAAAAATATTCTCCCATAGTTGCTATTATCTTTTCGGCTGTTCTTTTTGGATTTGCTCATGACGGAGAAATGCTCTCTCAACATCTAGTGTCAGGAATTGTATTAGGAATTCTCTATATAAAGCGGAGAAATCTATATTCCTGTGTAGTTGTACATGGTTTGATGAATGCTACTGTCACCTGTCTCTTTTTTCTGGCTACTTAGGTTTTGAACCGGTGAGTTTGTGTAGTTCTTCGTCTAATAATATATGAAAGGAGAAAAGAAATGAAAACTTTTCTTGCTAAAAAACGGAACATCTTTCTTACAAGATTGTTCCTAGGTCAGTTGCCCTTACTTGTCTCCACTTATCTATTTCTATCTCGTCAGTTTTTAAATTTTTCCTTGGTTTTCCAATTTCTTTTAGTGGTTATTAACTTAGCTTCCATTTTGGTCACTGTTTACCTCACTAGGGAGATGAAGATAAGAGAGTTTGAAGATGATGATTTGGTTAGTCCTAGAACCAATCAACTTATGTATATTGGCTTGACAGGTTTTATGTCTATTATCTGTTTGTATAGAGGTATCACAGCAGGAGAATTCTACCAACAACTAATCGCTAATATTGGTGCTATTCTATGCTTGATTATTATGCTTTTGCTCATTTGGGGTTTGAAGTATTATAAAAAGTAGCTTGCCTTCCTCTTCTGACAGAATCTTTTATTAGAAGGCTCTATTAAACTGTCCGTGAAATAAGTGAATGGAGGTATTTAAAATGAAATATAGATTATTTCTTGTTATTTTCTTGAGTAGTATTTTGAATATTCTTTTAGGGACATTTTTACAAATCTCTAATGTATCGATTGGGTGGCTTGTTCTCTACAGTGGCTTGTTTGAAGCAGGAGTTTTTCTTCTTACCAATAAAGGGTTGACGGTACAAATTAAGGAGGCAGACATTCGAAACCGTTTTAAATTTATTTTTGGAAAAACGATATGGTTTCAAATTCTTTTGCTCATCTTTTTGATGGTCAAACTTTATCTTGGTTTGGATGCGAGGTTGATTTTATTCTATGGACATATTTTCATTGTCTTTAATGCCTTAATGTATCTATTATCTAGTAGTCAGGTTAGCCTTAAAAAGAACAAACTGTCTTCTTAATCTTACAGCAGTAGAGCCTGACAAGGGGAGGTCATAGTGGAAAGGATTTTTATGAAAAAGTATCAACTTCTATTCAAAATAAGTGCAGTCTTCTCTTACTTATTTTTCGTATTTGGTCTTGCTCAGCTGACGTATATCGTCCAAAATTATTGGCAATTTTCTTCCCAGATTGGCAATTTCGTCTGGATTCAAAATATCTTGAGTTTACTATTTAGCGGAGTCATGATTTGGATTCTGGTTAAGACAGGCCATGGTTATCTCTTTCGCATTCCAAGAAAAAAATGGCTTTGGTATTCGATTTTGACAGTATTAGTGCTAGTGCTCCAGATCTCTTTTAATGTTCAGACAGCTAAACATGTTCAGTCAACTGCTGAAGGTTGGGCGGTATTGATCGGTTATAGTGGGACCAACTTTGCTGAGCTAGGTATCTATATAACCCTGTTCTTTCTGACTCCACTTATGGAAGAGCTGATTTATAGAGGATTACTTCAACACGCCTTCTTTAAACATTCGCGATTTGGCCTTGATTTGCTTCTTCCGTCAATTTTATTTGCTCTTCCTCATTTTTCAAGCCTGCCTAGTTTGTTAGATATCTTCATCTTTGCAACATCTGGCATCATCTTTGCCGGTTTGACCCGCTATACAAAGAGCATTTATCCTTCCTATACGGTGCATGTGATCAATAATATTTTCGCAACATTACCATTTTTGCTGACTTTTTTACACAGGGTATTTAGCTAAAAATAGTAGATTAAAAATAATTATCGATTTTAAGAAGTAAATAATGGAATTTAATATTATTCACTTCTTATTAGTTGATTGGGAAGATTGTACTCTTTGAGTAATTTAAGATGTTTTGATGATAATTCAAGATTTGTATGAAAAACTTTAACAAATAGTGTTATACTAAAATTGCCAATTGCAACAGGATAACAATTAAAATTAAAAATAAAAAAGGAGGTATTCGTTATGAATACAAAAACGATGTCACAATTTGAAATGATGGATACTGAGATGCTTGCGAAAGTTGAAGGAGGTTTCGGAGGTTGGGGAGATATGGTTGCTGGTTTATTGGGTGGGCTAGCACCTTCTCCAACTTTGGATCAATTAAATGGTAAGTGGCCTATTGTACATTTTTCAAAACCATGTGGTCCTTATGGTATAGGGGGAACTCCCAACTCATGTAATGGTATTTAAAAAGGATTGAAGCTATGAAGGCAAAATATGGGAATCAAATTGTTGATGTTTGGGAAATTGGTCAAGCGACTCCTAAACCAAGTTGGGTAGAGGAAGCTTTTCAAAAAAATTATATGGTTTGGTTGGATAATCATGTGCGCATTCTAATGGCAGGTCTTAACACTTCTCTTGCAACGAATATCAAGTTTGGTCTAGTTGGAACAGCTGGAGGAGGATTCGCTGGTTATGGGATGTATGTTCTTGGTTATCCAGGTGATTATATAGATATCACCAATCATAGAGTTGTTTCTGCTAAAACATTTCACAAAAGTTATCAAATTTTAGAAAATGATTAGATGTCATTTAATTGTAATGGAGAAAGCAATGAAAAAAATATTTTTTAAAAAACAGACCATCTTCCTTGCGAGATTGTTCCTAGGTCAGTTGCCCTTACTTGTTTCTACTTATCTATTTCTATCTCGTCAGTTTTTAAATTTTTCCGTAGTTCTCCAATTTCTTTTAGTGGTTATTAACTTAGCTTCCATTTTGGTCACTGTTTATCTCACTAGAGAAATGAGGATAAGAAAGTTTGAAGATGATGATTTGGTTAGTCCTAGAACCAATCAACTCATGTTCATCGGCTTGACAGGTTTTATGTCTATTATTTGTTTGTATAGAGGTGTCACAGCAGGAGAATCTTACCAACAACTAATTGCCTATATTGGCGCTATTCTCTGCTTGATTATTATGCTTCTACTCATTTGGGGCTTGAAGTATTATAAAAAGTAGGGAAGAACTTGCGACTAGTCTATAGTCTGATAAGAGGAGGTCATCATGTATAAACACTTATTTTTCCTAGATTCCAAAACTTTAGACCGGTTGACGCCCTATATTCTGGTCTTGGCTTCTAACACCATTGCCTTTAATGTTTTTGTGCTAACCTTTGTATCTGCGGTGGTCTTTAATTCCCTAAATTCCATGCTAGCTTTAATGGCTATATTATTAGGGGCTGGCTATGTGGTCGGATTTTGGTTACTCAAATGGTTTGTTTTGGAAAGACTAGATCTAAAGAATGACGTGTAGGAAGTCTGTTTGGTGAGGAGGATAGCTTTATGGCTATTTTCAATAAGTGTCATGCCTTGTTTTTGGGATTTTTAGTCTTTGCAATCGTGGGTGCAGTGGGATATTCCGTCAATCAAGGGGATTATTTTCAACACCAGTACACATTCATTATGATAAAGAGTCTCTTGCTTTTCCTTAGTTTTGGCTATGCGAAATGGTTTGACATGATTTCTTTTGGGATGTTAAGCAAGAAACAACTCATGCTGTTCATTGGAATCTTTCTTCTCACTGTGCTGGTAAATATAGGTTATCATGCCTTTTTCTCAGTTGCTTCTGGTGCTTCGGCTCAACACCTTGAGGAAACGAGTAAGGGACTTTCGCTTTCCTTTATTGTCAGTGTCACAATTTTGGGACCAATTCAGGAGGAACTCATGTTCAGAGGACTTCTTCAAGGTGCATTTTTTGACAATTCTTGGTTAGGACTTGTGTTGACTTCCTCTCTCTTTTCTTTCATGCATGTTCCTTATGATGTCCCTTCGTTTTTCTATTATCTACTTGGAGGCTTGTTGCTGGGCTTTGCCTATAAAAAGAGCCAAAATTTGTGGGTTTCTACTCTAGTCCACATGTTTTACAATGCTTGGCCACTCTTATATTATTTATAAAAATCATGAAAAGGTAAGCAGAAGACGGTGCTTACCTTTTTCAAGTTATAATGATAGCCTGAGCCGATTGAGATGCTTTTCTTTGAGAATCGGGCGTGGAGCGGTTGACGAATAGGCCAAAAACTAGTAGAATAGTAAGGAAACTTTATACGGAGGAAAGAAATGGATTTGGGTGATAATGAGCTAACACTGACTCCCATACCTGGGAAAAGTGGCAAGGCTTATATGGGTAGCTATCCTGATGGAAAGCGCATCTTTGTAAAAATGAACACCTCTCCAATCCTACCTGGTTTAGCTAGAGAACAAATTGCTCCACAATTATTATGGAGTCGCCGTTTGGCAGATGGGCGTGATATGTGTGCTCAAGAATGGTTGACAGGCAAGATATTGACCCCCTATGATATGAATCGTAAACAAATCGTCAATATTTTAACCCGTCTTCATCGCTCACGTCCGTTGATGACACAGTTGAGTCGTTTGGGATATGCCATGGAAACACCTGTAGATTTACTACAGTCTTGGCAGGAAACGGCTCCAGATGCTTTGCGTAAAAATCATTTTATCAGTGAAGTGATGGCTGATTTACGTCAGGCTATTCCAGGATTTAGAGAGGACCATGCGACCATTGTCCATGGAGATGTACGACATAGTAATTGGATTGAGACAGATAGTGGCTTGATTTATTTGGTAGATTGGGATTCGGTTCGCTTGACCGACCGCATGTTTGATGTAGCCCATATGCTCTGCCATTATATTCCAGAACATCAGTGGAAGGAATGGTTGACCTACTACGGTTACAAGTACAATCAAACGGTATTAAATAAATTGTATTGGTACGGTCAATTGTCTTATTTGAGCCAGATTTCCAAGTATTATATGAACCAAGATTTAGAAAATGTCAATCGGGAGATTCATGGCTTGCGCCACTTCCGAGACAAGTATGGAAAGAGAAGATGAGAGTTAGAAATCGTAAAGGGGCGACAGAATTACTAGAGGCAAATCCCCAGTATGTGGTCCTCAATCCCTTGGAAGCCAAGGGAAAATGGCGGGACTTGTTTGGTAATGATAATCCCATTCATGTGGAAGTTGGAAGTGGAAAGGGAGCCTTTGTTTCAGGTATGGCTAAGCAAAACCCTGACATCAACTATATCGGGATTGATATTCAAAAGTCTGTTTTGAGCTACGCTTTGGACAAGGTGCTTGAAGTTGGAGTACCGAACATTAAGCTCTTGTGGGTAGATGGTTCTGACTTGACTGACTACTTTGAAGACGGTGAGATTGATCGCTTGTATCTGAATTTTTCAGATCCATGGCCTAAAAAACGCCATGAAAAGCGTCGTTTGACCTACAAGACCTTCTTGGATACCTTCAAACGTATCTTGCCTGAAAATGGAGAAATTCATTTTAAGACGGATAACCGTGGCTTGTTTGAGTACAGCCTAGTGAGCTTTTCTCAATATGGCATGAAGCTCAATGGTGTCTGGCTAGATTTACATGCCAGTGATTTTGAAGGCAATGTCATGACAGAATACGAGCAAAAATTCTCCAACAAGGGGCAAGTTATCTATCGAGTTGAGGCAGAATTTTAAGAAATAGCCTGAAATCAGGCTGTATAAGTGCTTTTGCTTTACATAAGTTGGCAAATGTGCTATACTAAGAGTAAGAATATGAGAAAGAGAGGCGGGGAAATATCTTCGCCTCTTGCTTATGAGGAGGTGGACGCAATCGCAACAATCGTAGAATTAGTCAGAGAAGTTGTAGAACCTGTCATAGAAGCGCCTTTCGAACTCGTGGATATCGAGTATGGAAAGATTGGCAGTGACATGATTCTCAGTATTTTTGTAGATAAACCTGAAGGAATTACCTTGAACGACACGGCAGACTTGACAGAAATTATCAGTCCTGTCCTAGACACCATCAAGCCAGATCCCTTCCCAGAACAATATTTCCTAGAAATCACCAGTCCAGGCTTGGAACGTCCTTTAAAAACCAAGGATGCCGTCGCTGGAGCGGTTGGGAAATACATCCATGTCGGGCTCTACCAAGCCATCGATAAGCAAAAGGTCTTTGAAGGAACCTTGTTGGCCTTCGAAGAGGACGAGTTGATCATGGAATATATGGACAAGACGCGTAAGAAAACGGTCCAAATTCCATACAGTTTAGTATCAAAAGCACGTTTAGCAGTAAAATTATAGAAAAAGAAAGGATAGCTTTTGAGGATTCAAAAGTGAAGAAAACATGAGTAAAGAAATGCTAGAGGCCTTCCGCATTTTGGAAGAAGACAAGGGAATCAAAAAAGAAGACATCATCGACGCAGTAGTAGAGTCGCTTCGTTCCGCTTATCGCAGACGCTATGGTCAATCAGACAGCGTAGCTATTGATTTCAATGAAAAAACAGGTGATTTCACAGTCTATACTGTTCGTGAAGTTGTGGATGAAGTCTTTGATAGCCGTTTGGAAATCAGCTTGAAAGATGCTCTTGCCATTAATTCAGCCTACGAGCTTGGTGACAAGATCAAGTTTGAAGAAGCACCTGCTGAGTTTGGTCGTGTAGCAGCTCAATCTGCCAAACAAACCATCATGGAAAAAATGCGCAAGCAAACACGTGCCATCACTTACAATACTTACAAAGAGCATGAACAAGAAATTATGTCTGGTACAGTAGAACGCTTTGACAACCGCTTTATTTATGTCAACCTCGGTAGCATCGAAGCCCAATTGTCAAAACAAGACCAAATTCCTGGTGAAGTTTTTGCTTCTCATGATCGTATCGAAGTGTATGTCTACAAGGTTGAAGACAACCCTCGCGGTGTCAACGTCTTTGTTAGCCGTAGCCATCCAGAAATGATCAAACGCTTGATGGAGCAAGAAATTCCAGAAGTTTATGATGGAACTGTTGAAATCATGAGCGTGGCTCGTGAAGCTGGTGACCGTACGAAAGTTGCCGTTCGTAGCCATAATCCAAACGTAGACGCTATCGGTACAATCGTTGGACGCGGTGGAGCGAATATCAAGAAGATTACTAGCAAGTTCCACCCAGCACGTTACGATGCCAAGAGCGACCGTATGGTGCCAATCGAAGAAAACATCGACGTTATCGAGTGGGTAGCAGATCCAGCTGAATTTATCTACAATGCCATCGCTCCTGCTGAGGTTGACCAAGTTATCTTTGACGAAAACGACAGCAAACGTGCCTTGGTGGTTGTTCCTGATAACAAGCTTTCTCTTGCCATCGGTCGTCGTGGACAAAACGTTCGATTGGCAGCTCACTTGACTGGTTACCGTATCGATATCAAGTCTGCTAGCGAATTTGAAGCCATGGAAGAAGCTGGTTCGGTAGATTTGGAAGCAGAAAACGATACTGTAGAAGAATAAAAGCTGCTAGAGGAGGGAAAGATGAAAACGAGAAAAATCCCTTTGCGCAAGTCTGTTGTGTCTAACGAAGTGATTGATAAGCGTGATTTGCTCCGTATTGTCAAGAACAAGGAAGGACAAGTCTTTATCGATCCGACAGGCAAGGCCAACGGACGTGGTGCTTATATCAAGCTAGACAATAAAGAAGCCTTAGAGGCTAAAAAGAAGAAGGTCTTTAACCGCAGCTTTGACATGGAAGTGGAAGAAAGCTTTTATGACGAGTTGATCGCTTATGTGGATCACAAAGTGAAAAGAAGAGAGTTAGGACTTGAATAAGCAAAAGATAAGCAATCTCTTGGGACTCGCTCAGAGAGCAGGGCGTATCATATCGGGTGAAGAATTGGTCGTTAAAGCCATTCAAGACGGCAAGGCTAAGTTGGTCTTTCTAGCCCATGATGCTGGACCCAATCTAACCAAGAAGATTCAAGATAAAAGTCATTATTATCAAGTAGAAATTGTAACCGTGTTTTCAACACTGGAATTAAGCATAGCAGTCGGGAAATCGAGAAAGGTTTTGGCTGTAACAGATGCTGGATTTACAAAGAAAATGAGGTCTCTTATGGAATAGAAGAGGAGGACATGATTTGTCTAAGAAAAGATTGTACGAAATCGCAAAAGAACTTGGAAAAGAAAGTAAAGAAGTTGTAGCGCGTGCAAAAGAGTTGGGCTTGGATGTGAAAAGCCACTCATCAAGTGTGGAAGAAGCTGTCGCTGCAAAAATAGCTGCCAGCTTTAAGCCTGCAGTTGCTCCGAAAGCAGAATCAAAACCTGCAGCACCAAAAGTAAGTGCAGAAAAGAAAGTAGAAAAATCTGAGCCAGCTAAACCAGCTGTAGCCAAGGAAGAGGCAAAAGCGGCTGAGCCAGTTGCTCCTAAAACAGAAAAAGTAGCAGCTAAACCACAAAGCCGTAATTTCAAGGCTGAACGTGAAGCTCGTGCCAAAGAACAGGCAGAACGACGCAAGCAAAATAAGGGCAATAACCGTGACCAACAACAAAATGGGAACCGTCAGAAAAATGACGGCCGTAATGGTGGAAAACAAGGTCAAGGCAACCGCGACAATCGTCGATTTAATGACCAAGCTAAGAAACAGCAAGGTCAGCAAAATCGTGGCAACGAGCGCCGTCAGCAAGAGGACAAACGTCCAAATCAAGCGGCTCCACGCATTGACTTTAAGGCCCGTGCGGCAGCATTGAAAGCAGAGCAAAACGCAGAGTACGCTCGTTCAAGCGAGGAACGTTTCAAGCAGACTCAGGCTGCCAAAGAAGCCTTGGCTCAAGCTAACAAACGCAAGGAGCCAGAGGAAATCTTTGAAGAAGCTGCTAAGTTAGCTGAACAAGCGCAACAAGTTCAAGCAGTGGTTGAAACAGCTCCTGTGAAAAAAGAAGTTGCAGTGGATACACGTCGTAAAAAACAAGCCCGACCAGACAAAGAACGCGACGATTACGATCGCGAAGAAGATGGTCCTAGAAAACAACAAAAGAATCGAAGTAGTCAAAATCAAGTGAGAAATCAAAGAAATAGTAACTGGAATAACAACAAGAAGAACAAAAAAGGCAATAACAAGAACAATCGTAATCAGGCTCCAAAACCTGTTACAGAACGTAAATTCCATGAATTGCCAACAGAATTTGAATATACAGATGGTATGACCGTTGCGGAAATCGCAAAACGTATCAAACGTGAACCAGCTGAAATCGTTAAGAAACTTTTCATGATGGGTGTCATGGCCACACAAAACCAATCCTTGGATGGGGAAACAATCGAACTCCTCATGGTGGATTATGGTATCGAAGCCAAACAAAAGGTTGAAGTGGATAATGCTGATATCGAACGTTTCTTTGTCGAAGATGGTTATCTCAATGAAGATGAATTGGTTGAGCGTCCACCAGTTGTAACCATCATGGGACACGTTGACCACGGTAAAACAACCCTCCTAGATACTCTTCGTAACTCTCGTGTTGCGACAGGTGAAGCAGGAGGTATCACTCAGCATATCGGTGCCTACCAAATTGTTGAAAATGGCAAGAAGATTACCTTCCTTGATACACCAGGACACGCGGCCTTTACATCTATGCGTGCGCGTGGTGCATCTGTTACCGATATTACCATCTTGGTTGTAGCGGCAGATGACGGGGTTATGCCTCAGACTATCGAAGCCATCAACCACTCAAAAGCGGCCAACGTTCCAATTATCGTAGCTATCAACAAGATTGATAAACCAGGTGCCAACCCAGAACGCGTTATCGGTGAATTGGCAGAGCATGGAGTTATGTCAACTGCTTGGGGTGGAGATTCTGAATTTGTTGAAATCTCAGCTAAATTCAATCAAAACATTGAAGAATTGTTGGAAACAGTCCTTCTTGTGGCTGAAATCCAAGAACTCAAGGCAGACCCAACAGTGCGTGCTATCGGTACAGTTATCGAAGCGCGCTTGGATAAAGGAAAAGGTGCGGTCGCAACCCTTCTTGTTCAACAAGGTACCTTGAATGTTCAAGACCCAATCGTTGTCGGAAATACCTTCGGTCGTGTCCGTGCTATGACCAACGACCTTGGTCGTCGTGTTAAGGTTGCTGGACCATCAACACCAGTGTCAATCACAGGTTTGAACGAAGCGCCAATGGCGGGTGACCACTTTGCCGTTTACGAAGATGAAAAATCTGCGCGTGCAGCAGGTGAAGAACGTGCCAAACGTGCCCTTATGAAACAACGTCAAGCTACCCAACGTGTCAGCCTTGAAAACCTCTTTGATACCCTTAAAGCTGGTGAACTCAAGTCAGTTAACGTTATCATCAAGGCCGATGTACAAGGTTCTGTTGAAGCCCTTTCTGCCTCACTTCAAAAGATCGACGTGGAAGGTGTTAAAGTTACTATCGTCCACTCAGCGGTCGGTGCCATCAACGAATCAGACGTTACCCTTGCTGAAGCTTCAAATGCCTTTATCGTTGGTTTCAATGTACGCCCTACACCACAAGCTCGTCAACAAGCAGAAGCTGACGATGTGGAAATCCGTCTCCACAGCATTATCTACAAGGTTATCGAAGAGATGGAAGAAGCCATGAAAGGGATGCTTGATCCAGAATTCGAAGAAAAAGTTATCGGTGAAGCAGTTATCCGTGAAACCTTCAAGGTGTCTAAAGTGGGAACTATCGGTGGATTCATGGTTATCAACGGTAAAGTTACCCGTGACTCTAAAGTACGTGTTATTCGTGATGGTGTCGTTATCTATGACGGTGAACTCGCAAGCTTGAAACACTACAAAGACGACGTTAAAGAAGTTACAAACGGACGTGAAGGTGGTTTGATGATTGATGGTTACAATGATATCAAGATGGATGATGTGATTGAGGCTTATGTCATGGAAGAAATCAAGAGATAAGATTTTTTGCTCCTTTCTTAGGTGGTGAGGGACGCAAGCAAATCGATGGTTTCATTGCTTATTTTTGAGCCTAGGGTCTCAAAAATCCCCTGTGATGGGACTGATAAATCAGTTCCATCACTTTCACCACAGCGAAAGAAGCAGATGATTTCAAATTGAACTTTGTTTCAATTTGAAATAAAAATCAAAAAGTTTAAAAATAGCTAGGTCTGCTGGCCTAGCTTTTGGTTCAAAGTAGAGAAAGGAATATCATGGCAAATCATTTCCGTACGGATCGTGTGGGCATGGAAATCAAGCGTGAAGTCAATGAGATTTTGCAAAAGAAAGTCCGTGATCCGCGTGTCCAAGGTGTGACCATCACAGATGTTCAGATGCTGGGTGACTTGTCTGTTGCCAAGGTTTACTACACCATTTTGAGTAACCTTGCTTCAGATAATCAAAAAGCTCAAATCGGGCTTGAAAAAGCAACTGGTACTATCAAACGTGAACTTGGTCGCAATTTGAAATTGTACAAAATCCCAGATTTGACTTTCGTCAAAGACGAATCCATCGAATATGGAAACAAGATTGACGAAATGCTACGCAATCTGGATAAAAACTAAGAAGAGGGGCAACCCTCTTTTTTGGTGGAGGAAAAGACAATAAAACATGCTGGCGGAATCTTTCTAGAATTAAACATTATTAAAAAGCTTTATAAAATTCAGCTTGTATGATATTATAGGGATTAGAAAGAGTAAATTTCACAGAAATGGCCAGCAAGGCTGGTATCGTTAATATTTTGAAAGTGTAGTTAAACGAGGGAAGATAATATGGGACTCATAAAAACTCTTGCTAAAACTTACGGGAATTACTTTTTGACCATGCAAGGTGTAAAAGTAATGAGAACGATAAAGAAAGATGATAATGCCGTTGTCGGTCTGGGGAAACTTTTTATTGCAGACAAGTTAATGGATACGGCTCGGTGGCTCATCAAGCCAGAGGATAAGAAATAACTTAAAAATGAAAGAAACTAGCAGGAACTTCACTGCTAGTTTTTTAATCTCTTTCCTTGTGGTATAATAAAAGCAGTAAAATCATTTTAGAACATACAATGGAGGTCGTCATGGACAATATCATCGATGTGTCAATTCCTGTTGCAGAAGTGGTGGATAAGCATCCAGAAGTCTTGGAAATTCTAGTCGAGCTTGGTTTTAAACCTCTTGCCAATCCCTTAATGCGCAATACAGTTGGTCGTAAAGTATCACTTAAACAGGGTTCTAAGCTGGAAGGAACCCCTATGGACAAGATTGTCCGCACACTGGAAGCGAATGGCTACGAAGTGGTTGGATTAGACTAATGGCAGATGAAAGGATTCATGTCCTACGGGATATTTTGTTAGAATTGCATAATGGCGCCTCTCCTGAGTCGGTTCAGGAGCTCTTTGATGCGACCTTTACAGGTGTTTCAGCCATCGAGATTTCCCTCATGGAGCACGAGCTGATGAACTCGGACTCGGGCGTCACTTTTGAAGATGTCATGGAACTCTGTGATGTCCATGCCAATCTTTTTAAAAATGCTATTAAAGGTGTCGAAGTAGAGGATACCGAGCATCCAGGTCACCCAGTTCGTGTCTTCAAGGATGAAAATCTGGCCCTCCGTGCTGCCTTGATTCGCATTCGAAGATTGTTAGATACCTATGAGTCTATGGAAGATGAAGAAATGCTGGCGGAGATGCGCAAGGGTTTGGTCCGTCAAATGGGTCTTGTGGGACAATTTGACATCCATTACCAACGTAAAGAAGAACTCTTCTTTCCTATCATGGAGCGTTATGGGCACGATTCGCCTCCTAAGGTCATGTGGGGAGTGGATGATCAGATCAGGGAACTCTTTCAAACAGCTATAGCGGAAGCCAAATCACTACCTGAAGTGTCGATTAGTATTGTAAAAGAAATTTTTGAAGCCTTTGCGACAGAGTTTGAAAGTATGATTCTCAAGGAAGAGTCCATCCTTCTCATGATTCTCCTTGAGTCCTTTACTCAGGATGACTGGCTTCAGATTGCGGAGGAGAGCGATGCTTATGGTTATGCCATCATCCGTCCGTCTGAGAAATGGGTGCCAGAAAGACAGAGCTTTGTTGAGGAAGATAGTGCAGGGGAGCCTGTGCAGCTAGATACGGCAGAAGGTCAAGTTCAGCAAGTTATCGATACGCCAGAAGGCCAGTTCACCATTACCTTTACCCCTAAGGAAAAGGAAGCAGTGCTGGACCGCCATAGTCAACAGACTTTTGGGAATGGCTATCTTTCAGTCGAGCAGGCCAATCTCATCCTCAATCATCTCCCCATGGAGATTACCTTTGTCAATAAAGACGATATTTTCCAGTATTACAATGACAATACTTCAGCTGATGAGATGATTTTCAAACGGACGCCGTCCCAAGTCGGACGCAATGTTGAACTCTGCCATCCACCTAAGTACTTGGACAAGGTCAAGACTATCATGAAGGGGCTTCGTGAGGGAAGAAAAGACAAGTATGAAATGTGGTTCAAGTCTGAGTCGCGAGGTAAGTTTGTCCACATCACCTACGCTGCAGTGCACGATGAAAACGGAGAATTCCAAGGTGTGCTGGAATACGTTCAGGATATCCAGTCCTACCGTGAGATTGACACGGACTATTTCCGTGGATTAGAATAAGGAGAAAAAATGAGTTACGAACAAGAATTTATGAAGGAATTTGAAGCCTGGGTCAATACCCAGATCATGATCAACGACATGGCGCACAAGGAAAGTCAAAAAGTCTACGAAGAAGACCAAGACGAGCGTGCCAAAGATGCCATGATTCGCTACGAAAGCCGCTTGGATGCTTATCAGTTCTTGCTTGGAAAATTTGAAAATTTCAAAGCAGGCAAAGGATTCCATGATTTGCCAGAAGGCTTGTTTGGTGAGAGAAATTATTAAACGAGATAGATTCTTGATTTTTTACTAAAATCTTGATAGAATATTCATATTAAATCCTTGTCAGAGCAGGGGTTTTTTATTGAAAGGATTTTATCATGTCAAAGAAACTCAATCGTAAAAAACAATTACGAAATAGCCTCCGTCGTGCCGGTGCCTTTTCAAGTACTGTGACTAAGGTTGTAGAAGAGACAAAAAAAGTCGTGAAACGTGCAGAACAGTCAGCAAGCGAAGCTGGTAAGGCTGTTTCTAAAAAAGTTGAACAAGCAGTAGAAGCTACTAAAGAGCAAGCTCAAAAAGTAGCCAATTCTGTAGAAGATTTTGCAGCAAACTTGGGTGGACTTCCACTTGATCGTGCCAAAACTTTCTATGATGAAGGAATCAAGTCTGCTTCAGATTTCAAAAACTGGACTGAAAAAGAACTCCTTGCCTTGAAAGGAATCGGCCCAGCTACCATCAAGAAATTGAAAGAAAATGGTATCAAGTTCAAGTAATCTTTCTTGTTCCTTGCATTTCCGAAAAAATCTTGCTACAATAGAGCCATTAGAGGTGTTTTGAATCCCACATTTTACAGAAAGTGGCGGTGCTGAGAAGTCCACAAATGTGTCAAAACTAGTTGCTAATGGATGAAAAAATGAAATAAAAGTGTCTTTTTGTTTCCGTCTAGGACTAGGCAACGAGTTGCAGGCTGTACTCAAGTACGCCAAAGCGAGCTAACGACGTCATAAAGGAGAAACAGGAAGATTAAAGTTGCGGGCGCTGCCCGAATTTGGGTGGTACCGCGGATAAATACATTCGTCCCTGTCATGTAGATGGCAGGGATTTTCTTTTGCGTCTTAGTAAAAGGAGGTTGTTATGAAGCAATCTTTTAACACAAGTAAGCTCTATTATGGTTTTCCTATCTTCATTTTGGGGTATCAGGATCAGAATTTTGGACACAATATTACGACCTGTAGCTCCTCTTATAGCTTGGGAGATTGGCTAGTCATCGGTGTCGGAGCTGAGGAAAATGCGGCTGAGCAAATCAAGCATTATCAACAGTTCACTGTGAATATCCCTGATGAAAATCTCATGCTCGAGATGGAGCAGGCTGGTTTTATCAGTCATCGGGAGAAACTGAAACACCTGGGACTAGACTACGAGATTTCTGAACGAACTCAGGCACCGATTTTAGAGGTTTGTCCAGTCGTATTGGACTGTCAGGTAGATCGGATTATCGAGGGAGATGGAATCTGCCACATCTTTGCTAAGATTCTGGACCGACTGGCTAATCCTGAACTCTTGGATGATAAGGGACATTTTAAAAATGACCGTTTTTCACCGACTTACTTTATGGGGGACGGTAACCAGCGCGTTTATCGCTATTTAGATAACCGTGTTGACCCTATGGGGAGCTTTATAAAGAAAGCGAGGAAGAAGGATGTCAAGAGCTGAACTGCCAGAACGCTTGGAAACAGAACGTCTCGTTTTACGAGTCCGGACAGTGGCAGATGCTGAGGATATGTATACCTACGCTAGTCTCCCAGAGGTCGCCTATCCAGCAGGCTTTCCTCCAGTCAAGACCTTGGAAGATGAGGTTTACTATCTAGAGCATATTCTTCCAGAACGCAATCAAAAGGAAAATCTCCCAGCTGGCTATGGGCTTGTCGTCAAAGGAACAGATAAAGTCATTGGTTCGGTTGACTTCAACCACCGCTATGCGGATGATGTGCTAGAGCTTGGCTATACCTTGCATCCAGACTATTGGGGTCGAGGCTATGTACCAGAAGCAGCGCTTGCCTTGATTGACTTAGCCTTTAAAGATTTGGATCTTCACAAGATTGAACTGACTTGTTTTGGATACAATGTCCAAAGTCAACGAGTCTCAGAGAAGCTTGGATTTACCCTCGAAGCTCGAATAAGAGACAGAAAGGATGTTCAAGGAAACCGCTGTGACAGTCTGATATATGATTTGCTGAGAAGTGAGTGGGAGGTGATTTGATGCATCTTTTCATCATTGGTGCTCCGGCCTCAGGAAAAATGACGATTGGTCAAGAGTTATCTCGACTGACAGATGCTACCCTCTTTTATAACCATCAAGCCATCGATTTTGCACTGGAAATCTATCAGGGCTTTACAGAGGAAATGTGGGAATTTGTTCGTGGAATTACCTTTTCTTTCCTTGGAGCTAGCGCTAGAAATCAGCGATATGTGATTTTAACAGACGTGATTGATTTTTCAAATCAGTACCAGCTGCTGTATTTGAAGCAAATTCAGGATTTATTGGATAACTTTCATCAAGAGATTCTGTTTGTTGAGTTGGAAACAAGTCTTGAGGAGCGTTTACGTCGAAATCAAACGGAGAATCGATTAAAGTACAAACCCTTAAAACGACATATTGAGGTATCTGAAAGAGAAATTTTAGAGACCGCTGAAACACTTCAATTAAATTCCCAACATCAACCGAATGAGTTGCACCACTACCTTAAAATAAATAATACGAGTTTGACTGCAAAAGAAGCTGCTAAGCAAATTCAAAATAAAATGAACAAAATAGAGAAAGGACAAACACATGTCTAAAGAACTTTCACCTAAATACAATCCAGCCGAAGTGGAGGCTGGTCGTTATCAAAAATGGCTTGATGCGGATGTTTTCAAGCCTTCAGGCGATCAAAAGGCTAAGCCTTATTCAATCGTCATTCCACCACCAAACGTAACTGGTAAGCTTCACCTTGGTCACGCTTGGGATACGACTTTGCAGGATATTATCATCCGTCAAAAACGCATGCAAGGTTTTGATACGCTTTGGCTTCCGGGGATGGACCACGCGGGGATTGCCACTCAGGCTAAAGTTGAGGAGCGCTTGCGTGGTGAGGGCATCAGCCGATATGACCTGGGTCGTGAAAAATTCTTGGAAAAAGTCTGGGAATGGAAAGACGAATATGCCACTACCATCAAGGAACAATGGGGCAAGATGGGGCTCTCTGTAGACTACTCTCGCGAGCGTTTCACTCTTGACGAAGGCTTGTCGAAAGCCGTTCGCAAGGTCTTTGTGGACCTTTACAAGAAAGGCTGGATCTACCGTGGTGAGTTTATCATCAACTGGGACCCAGCAGCTCGCACAGCCCTTTCTGATATTGAGGTGATTCACAAGGATGTCGAAGGTGCCTTCTACCACATGAATTACATGCTGGAAGACGGTTCACGCGCCCTTGAAGTTGCCACAACTCGTCCTGAGACTATGTTTGGGGACGTTGCCGTTGCGGTCAATCCAGAAGACCCACGCTACAAGGACTTGATTGGTCAAAACGTCATCCTTCCAATCGCTAATAAACTAATCCCAATCGTTGGGGATGAGCATGCAGATCCTGAGTTTGGTACTGGTGTTGTTAAAATCACACCTGCTCACGATCCAAACGACTTCTTGGTTGGTCAACGCCACAACTTGCCACAAGTCAATGTTATGAACGATGACGGAACTATGAATGACTTGGCTTTCGAATTTGCAGGCATGGACCGTTTTGAAGCTCGTAAGGCAGTCGTTGCTAAGCTGGAAGAAATCGGTGCCCTCGTTAAAATCGAAAAACGTGTCCACAGCGTTGGTCACTCAGAGCGTACAGGTGTAGTGGTTGAGCCACGCTTGTCTACTCAATGGTTTGTGAAGATGGACCAATTGGCTAAGAATGCCATTGCCAACCAAGACACAGAGGACAAGGTTGAATTCTACCCACCTCGTTTCAACGATACCTTCCTCCAATGGATGGAAAATGTCCACGACTGGGTAATCTCTCGTCAGCTTTGGTGGGGTCACCAAATCCCTGCTTGGTACAATGCTGAGGGTGAAATGTACGTCGGTGAAGAAGCTCCAGAAGGTGACGGATGGACTCAGGACGAAGACGTCTTGGATACGTGGTTCAGTTCTGCCCTCTGGCCATTCTCAACCATGGGCTGGCCTGATGTCGACTCAGCAGATTTCAAACGTTACTTCCCAACATCAACTCTGGTAACAGGTTATGACATCATCTTCTTCTGGGTGTCTCGTATGATCTTCCAATCTTTGGAATTCACTGGTCGTCAGCCATTCCAAAACGTGCTTATTCACGGTCTCATTCGTGACGAGCAAGGACGCAAGATGTCTAAATCTCTTGGTAACGGGATTGACCCAATGGATGTTATCGAGAAATATGGTGCCGATGCCCTTCGCTGGTTCCTTTCAAACGGTTCTGCACCAGGTCAAGACGTGCGCTTCTCTTACGAGAAAATGGATGCTTCATGGAACTTCATTAACAAGATCTGGAACATCTCTCGCTACATCCTCATGAACAATGAAGGTTTGACCCTTGAGCAAGCAACTGCCAATGTGGAAAAAGTGGTCAACAAGGAAGCTGGAAATGTCACAGACCGCTGGATTCTCCACAACCTCAATGAAACCATCGGCAAAGCTACTGCCAACTTTGACAAGTTTGAATTTGGTGTGGCTGGGCACATCCTCTACAACTTCATCTGGGATGAGTTCGCGGACTGGTACGTTGAGTTGACCAAGGAAGTCCTTTACAGCGATAATGAAGAAGAGAAAGTCATCACACGTTCTGTCCTTCTTTATACTTTGGACAAGATCCTTCGCCTTCTCCACCCAATCATGCCATTCGTGACAGAGGAAATCTTTGGACAAATCTCAGAAGGCTCTATCGTGACAGCAGAATACCCAACTGTCAACCCAGCCTTTGAAGACCTTGTTGCCCACACTGGTGTGGAAAGCCTCAAAGACTTGATTCGTGCCGTTCGTAATGCGCGTGCTGAAGTAAACGTAGCTCCAAGCAAGCCTATCACCATCCTTGTTAAGACTAGCGATAGTGACTTGGAAGCCTTCTTTAACAGCAATGTCAACTACATCAAACGCTTCACAAATCCAGAACACTTGGAAATCGCATCAACCATCCCTGCACCTGAACTCGCTATGTCAAGCGTCATCACAGGAGCAGAAATCTACTTGCCACTGGCAGACCTCCTCAATGTCGAAGAAGAACTAGCTCGCCTCGACAAGGAACTGGCTAAATGGCAAAAAGAACTGGATATGGTTGGTAAGAAACTCTCTAACGAACGTTTCGTAGCCAATGCCAAACCAGAAGTCGTCCAAAAAGAACGCGACAAACAAGCCGACTACCAAGCTAAGTATGATGTGACAGTGGTGCGTATCGATGAGATGAAGAAGTTGGTGAAATAAACATAGAAACACGGTGTAATGCCGTGTTTTTTGGTATAATAGTGATTGAGTATACTTTTATTAAGAAATGGAGAAGCAATGTCCTTAGTAGATAAAATCAACAAAAAAGAACTAAATTATTGGGATTTTTCAGATGTTGTTTCTACTGGAATTCATAAAATTAGTGCTTATCCAGCTACTATGGTTCCAGACATGCAAAACGAATTAATTAAATTAATCAAAAGCGAAGATAAATCAGTTCAAAATATATTAGATCCGTTTCACGGCTCAGGAGTTACCCTAGTAGAGGGGATGAAGAATGATTTAACTCCAATAGGAATCGATATCAACCCTTTAGCAAATTTAATTACTTTAGTAAAATTACAAGGTATCAATAAAAATCAAATCAAACTCTCTAATAATAGAATAATTGAACTGTTACGTAAAGAATCCTTCGAGTTTGAAATTCATGATTTCTATAATATCAATAAGTGGTATAGAGAAGATTTTATTGAGACTTTTAGTAAAATTAGAGCAGCAATCCAAAGAGAAAGATATAAAAATATAAGACAGTATTACTGGGTTTGTTTGATAAATATTTTAAAAAAATACAGTAATACTCGTAGCTCAACTTTTAAACTACATGTAAAAAAACAAAAAGATATTGATTCGATGTCCAATGGAATCATTGAAGATTTTATAAAAAACATTGAGAAATCGTATGTTTTTCTCCCAAGTTTTGTTCAGTATGATAAAAAAAAGCTTTATATAGGAAAAGCTGAAGAAATATTATCTAAATTTGAAGACGGAACAATTGATTTAATTTGCACATCACCACCGTATGGAGATAATCCAACTACAGTAACATATGGTCAGTATTCAATACTTCCGCTATTTTGGATTGATAGAACGGATTTAGGGGAGTTTGATGAACAGCTAATCGCAAATTATTCTAGTATTGATTCGAATAGTTTAGGTGGAAACCAAAGAGTCAGAAGTAGTTTTGAATCTTCGGTTCTTAATGATTTTTTATCTAGAATTGATGACAAAAAACAAGATAAAGTGAAAAATTTTGTGCTAGATTACCTAAATGTAATGACTGAACTTGTGCGTATCCTAAAAGTAGGAAAGTATATTGTTTTGACTCTTGGAAATCGAAGAGTAGATAATCGAGTAGTCCCTCTGTCAACTATTACAATGGAATATCTAGAATCTAATGGATTTATTTTAGAAAAAATGATTACTAGAAATATTCCCAAAAAAAGAATGCCCAGAAAAGTTTCAAAAGTCTATGGTAATTCTGTAGAGTCTATGAATCAGGAATATGTTTTAATCCTAAAAAAAATAGAAAATAGGTAACTTAATGAATAAAAAAGAAGTAAATTTAACTATTGATTCTAGAATTATTAGTCATTTGGGTGAAGCCTTAATCGATAATGAAAAAATAGCTTTACTAGAACTAATTAAAAACGCATCAGATGCTGATGCTAATTATTGTAATATTGAAATTGATACTCTTTATCAATCTGAGCATGGCCAGGGACGCATTATTATTGAAGATGATGGTAATGGCATGACTCCATATATTATTGAGAATGCTTTTTTAAAAATAGCTACTTCTTTTAAATCAAATCATCAAAAGGTTTCTCCTAAATTTAAAAGACAAGCGCAAGGGAATAAAGGGATTGGTCGATTGTCCTTGAATCAATTGGGAAAATTTATTTCTGTCGATACTAAGGTTGATTTGGAACTCCCGAAGTATTTTTCGTCAGAGGAATTACAAACTGTTCTAGGTTATGATACAGAAAATGATTTCTTAAATGATAATGATTTTTATTGTTACCATATTGAAATCGACTGGGAACGTTATAGCAAAAATAATGAATCAATTGAAGATGTTAAACTTGATTTGCAAGCATTACCATTTAATGAGTTTACTTTTAGTCATAAAAAAAATCACGGAACTAGAATTGAAGTGCTAGGTCTGAAAGGAATCGATTTTTGGCAAAGTAATCAGACGCAGAAAGAAATCGAACAAGACGTTTTAGAGTTCTTAAACCCTTACCTAGATGAAAAATATAATTTTTATGTAAAGATTAATTTAGATAATAGAACATTTACAAGTAATAAATATGATATTTCTGATATAGAACATAATTTTCTTTCAAAAGTAGATTTTACTTTTAATTCAAATGAAAAAATAATAACTCTAAATATAAGTAGAAGTAAAAAATATATCGATTATAAAGTTAAGCAATTAATTTCAGAATTAAGAAACTGGGAGCTTGAGGAGGAGAACGAACCACCTTATAAGGAATACTATAATAAATGGATGAAAGAAAAAATAAATATCGATTTATCAAGTTTGACACAAGCAAATATTTCTTTACCAAATACTAAATTCGATAAGTTTCTGACTTATTTTGAAGAAGTTGAAGACGAAAAAACCAAAGATAAGAAACCGATAGAGAAATTTTTCTTGCCAGGTGATTTTAGAGGAACAATCTATGGTTTTGATTTATCTCCAACTAGTCCGGTTTCCAAAACTTTTAGAAATGTCTTGGAAGAAATTAAAGGAGTGAAAATATATAGAAATAATTTTCGGATTTTTCCCTACGGTAGTTCAAATAATGATTGGCTAGGGATGTCTGATTATAATCTACGGAATAAAGGTGTTATTTTTAAGCAACATACTTCAACAGGCTTTTTCAATATTGATGGCGAACAAAACTTAGCTTTTTTGAAAGAGTTAACTAATAGACAGGGACTAGTACTAGATAACTTTGGAACAAATTTTATTCTTATTGCTAAAGATCTTATTTATAAGACGATAGCAAATAAGGATAAAGACCTGTCTCAATATTTTAATTTCAAAAGGAAAGAGATTAGTGAGCTACTTGAAAATCAGGCTATAGAAATTGCGGGAATTTCTTTCAGAAAACAAGCAAATGACATAATTCAAACCGAGAATAAAGCAGAGAGACTTGTAAAAGAGTTTGATAATATGGATGACAATGAAAAGAAAAATGAATTAATTTCACTTCAAGAGTCAACCAAAAATTTACGAAATGCAGTTAGCCTAAAAGAAAAACAAGTAGCAGAACTGGGAGCTCATATAGATGAGTTTGCACCAATTATGGGAGCTACCATTATAGCAGAGACTTTATCTCATGAAATAATTCGATTATCTAATAATATAAAGTCTAGCTCCTCAAGAGTTAGAAATGCAGTTCATAATGATAATAAAGGAGAAGCTATTTCAAATCTAAATCGGATAGATTCTAGTATTAAGTTTTTGGTGCGCTATGCTTCATTACTAGATGTAAATTCGTATTCTAGAAGAAGACGCTATTCTGTAGAATCCATAAAGGAAAAACTTGAAGAGATTTTAGAAAATACTCCATTATTGACATACGGAAATACAACTGTGAATCTTAAAATTACTGGAAATGACTTTAAAGCAAAAATCATTACTGATAGCTTTAAAATCATCATTGAAAATTTAGTTATCAATTCAACATATTGGCTAGATAAGATGAATATCAGCAATTCTTTACTAACTTTTAAACTTGATAATGATTTAGGAAAATTATTCGTGTTTGATAATGGAATTGGAATAGATAAATCTGTTGAAAATCATCTATTCGAGGAATTTGTAACGAATAAACCCGATAATGATGGTAGAGGTATGGGATTGTATATTGTAACTACATTGCTAAATGAATTTGGTGCAACAATTACTTTGGACCATGAAAGGAACCAATATGGAAATCTATATAAATTTATAATAACATTCCCAGATGAAGAGGTATAATTTGATGAGTGATAAATTTAAAGACTATGGCGTGTCAACGATTATTGCAATTGATGATATTTTCAATGATATTAATGAAGAAGATAAATTAGAAAAATTTCTACCAGAAGTAATTGATGATTTAACTGGAGGTCAGTATGATTTTTTCCGAGATTATACAATTTCAGAATATATTGATGAGCTTGGTGAAGACGATTTTATCGAAAAATTAAAATCTTCTCTTGATCAAATTGAACATTATAAATGTTTTCAATCTGATAATATTGATTTTAAAAAAATAGGTGCTGACTATAGTCAAGTTGAAAAAGCTATTGATGAGATTGATGCAACCGATAAATCTCGCAAACATTTGATACTTCTTGATAGGACACTTCAAAATCCAGTGATTGGACTAGGGAATAATGATGTTTTTGTAGATATTTTAAAGTTGATACACAGTAAACTTCGAGAAAAAAATTTATTACTTTTAATTTATACGGATTCTAATACACCTGAAGAATTAAATAGTTTTGCAGGGGCTAAAAAATATTTAACGGATCTAAAATTAGACAAAAATATTGCTGAACAACTAGTTCTTCATTTTAATTATGTTAAAAAGACAGAAGAATTGTCAGTAGATTTCTTTGATAATATATTGAAATCTCAGAAAGCCAATTATATCAGTGAATACAAAAATATATTTGAAGAGTCATATAGTAAGTTAACTGAGAGACTTTGGCAGTTAAATCAGAATCAAGTTTTGTTTTATTATGATTATATTAACGAAGGACAGCATGTGGATAGTATTATTTACGAGACTTTTTTGACTAAATTTAAACAAGTTTATTCAGATACTTTTAATAAAGAAAATAATCATAAGGAACTAATTAATCCAATAAGAAGATCAATGCAACATCATCTTCCCTCACTATCAAGTTCTCAGATAGACGTGTATAGAAATCTTAAAGAATTCGAAATGAATCTAAATGGTCAAAATAATCTGTTGAAAGTTCCGGAAAGTTCTGATATCTCTTTCGGTGACGTAATAAAAATTAGTGATAAATATTATATGATTATGAGTCAAGATTGTGATATCACTATTAGAAATAATAAAAAAAGAAAATTATTCTCGGTTCAAATGGTTGAAATAAAGGAACAATCTGAAGAGATATCTGAACAATATTTATATGATAAATATCGAAAATTGTTGAGAAAAGATGGATTTGCTACCGGTTTGAATAAGCTTGGGATTTCAAATGACACTTTAGATAATGTAATACAGGCAAAGAATGATGAGGAATTATGTAGTGAACAAATTAACGAACTATATATT
This sequence comes from Streptococcus mitis, assembly GCF_047464035.1. Taxonomy (GTDB): domain Bacteria; phylum Bacillota; class Bacilli; order Lactobacillales; family Streptococcaceae; genus Streptococcus; species Streptococcus mitis_DX. Next base: position 711 of record NZ_JASHCQ010000020.1, on the reverse strand, counting down.
AACAGTGGTTTTAAAGCGTTTCCTAAAAACATAATATCTATCAATGGTTTCTGGCTTGATTGTCTTACATTGAGAAAAAATGTAGATAAAGAAGTTGAATTTACAAGTTCAAATTTGAATACCTCACACGAAGTTAGGTACGCTACCCTGAATTATTTAAGAAAATGTTTGAATTGTTTATTAGATAAACTAAAAAATACAGATAAGGATACGGTTGATCAAATTGTAAAGTTCTCACTATCAAATTTGAATATTGAGATAGAATCTGAATTTGATAATTCAGAGCTAATTGGATTTAAGTTGAAAAATATAACTAGGATTGGTAGGTTAGATAGATTAGATGCTATGATTATTCTAAAAAGTGTTTTAGAAGATAGTAGCAGAATTCCAGAAATTCATAATTTACTATTATAATCAATATTATATAGAAGAGCTAGCATGATTGACTCTGTCATTTCGAGCCAATTTGAGCAGTACAACACGACAACTTAATTTTCATATATCATTGGGATTGAATTCATCTGGATTGATATTGAAACTCCACCTAGCAACACTATCGGCTGGGTAGCAAAGAAATAAAAGTCGGTAAATTCGCAAACTAAGTTCCACCGCTAGTAGAAGTGGAAGTTAGTCTGATAAAAATCCTAAAAACCAGTGGAAATCCGTGTCAGGGTAAGTTCCACTGGTTTTACTAATGCTTGATTTCATCGC